>NZ_JANQCT010000004.1:0-88043 GCF_024723495.1 Campylobacter sp. RM19073
TTTAATATCCTAGCTCAAAGTGGTAGCTATGCTATGAGCCAAGCTAATGCCGTCCAACAAAATATATTAAGATTGTTACAGTAAATTAAATTTTAAACTTCTATAAAAGCTGAGCTACGCTCAGATTTTATAAGGGGAACAACCCCACGAAGTGGGGACTTTAGGGGTTTCCAAAACCAGCGAATGCGACGGCTTTAGCCGAGGTTTCTGTGAAAGGCTCCCCCCCCCCTTTTTTTTTGGTCGCAAAGTGGAGCTTAGCTCCACTGCGAAGTAAAAAATAATACAAAACAACCATATAATTATTGATAACAAATATATTTTTATTAAATTGATTTTTTAATAATAAATATTTATTCAATGATTATGATAGTGCTTTATTAGAAATATTAATTTATGTTATGCTTTATTGCTAATTTAAGTAGAGTGATTTATGATTAAATGGATAAATTTATGAAAGATTAAACCAAATTTATATATAATTCCGAGTTTTGAATTTTAAGTAGGGATTTTATCCGAACTAGTTCAAACAATAATTTTTTAAGGAAATTTTATGAAAAAAATTCTTTTTCTACTTGTAGCCTTAACAGGCTTGGCATTTGGTGCTGATGGCGAACAAATCAAAGCATTCTCAGTTGTAGCTGCTGGTATCGGTCTTGGTGTGGCTGCTCTTGGTGGAGCTATCGGTATGGGTCATACTGCTGCTGCTACTATTTTAGGTACAGCTAGAAATCCAGGTCTTGGCGGAAAACTTCTTACTACAATGTTTATCGCTCTTGCGATGATTGAAGCACAAGTTATTTACGCACTTGTTATCGCTCTTATCGCACTTTATGCTAACCCATTTTTAGGTTAATTTTCAGCCCCTAAATGGGGCTTTTTAAATTTATTTTGCGATCATGGTGGAATGGTAGACACGCTATCTTGAGGGGGTAGTGCCGCTACGGTGTGCGAGTTCAAGTCTCGCTGATCGCACCATTGAAGTAAAATATGGCTTTTATCTAGTTTAATTTTTAATATTAGTTCATACTTTTTGAAAAATCTGTTTTTAAATATAATTATTTTCGAAATATATTGTTGATAAAATTTTATAAAATACTTAAAAATTTAGCTGTTTTAATTAATAAGCTAAATTTATCATTTAGTAGATATAATTTTAAAAGGTTAAGATAGAGATGAGAGTTATATTTTTATTTATTTTTTTCGTGATGAGTTTGGTGGCAGATTGTGATATATCCAAGGTTATTACCATAGAGCATAATGGTGACGATATTAATACATCAATTGTAAGTCAAAATACAAAAGAACATTATAAGATTAAATCAACCAAAATTGAAGCAAATAAGCAAGTTGCGATATCGATAACGGCGCAATTTGATACCTTAGTTAGCGTTAGTTTTGCTAGTGCCACAATGGCGAAATTTAGTTTTCAAATCTCAAATTCTAAGCAAAATAGCCATCTTATTTGTAATAATTCTTATTTAATCGATGGTTATGAGTATCAAGATATTAGGCTAAAAAGCGGTCAAAATCTATTAATAATCTTTGGTGTGGCTGATATCGGAGCTGATAAATATGAGTTTGAGTCTAATATTGTATTTGAGAGAGTTTTGTTAAATTCCAATCAAAATATAGATATTGGTTTTGGAGATATTTATACGCAGATTATTGGGCGTGAGTTTGATATTGAGTTTTATAGTAATGAGATGATAAGCGATCTTGAGATAAGGCTAAATAATGGTTATGAAATTTATAGATCTAGTAACTTTGATGGAGGGAAAATCAAAGCGATAATCCCAAATTTAGCTAATTTAAACTATAAAAATTTATATTTTTTAGCTAGATTTAAGGATCAAAAAGGTGCGCTAAGAGAGGTAAAATCGCAAAATTTCAATGCCAGAGTGGCTGAGTTTAAGCTAGAAAAAGTTTTGCAAAATCCAAAAGGCGGGGTGAAATATAAGGATTTTAGACTTCTTGCGCTTGATTATAGTGGTGCTAGGATTATTGGGTATAATGCTAGTTTTAGTGGAGATTTTATAAAGCACACTTTGTCAAGTTGCTTAGCAAATATGGCTGATGAGACTATAGAATTTAGCGGTGGGGTAGGCGAGATTAGAACAGATCAAGATGGATTTGTCTATCCTGATATGGGGGTGGCTAGGCTTGAATTTGCTGATTTTGATAATAGCGATAAGGGTCGTGATGCTTGTTTGATAAATAGCTTTACAAATGAGCCAAATAAAGATGGTAAAATCGGCTGCTATACTAAAATCGCTCAAGATATTGGATATTTTGATTATGATAAAATCGCTCATATAAAGAGCGATTTTCACTCTAAATTTGGATTATTTGGCGTAGTTGAAGTTAATATTACTCAAGCTCAATA
Source organism: Campylobacter sp. RM19073 (assembly GCF_024723495.1). NCBI lineage: Bacteria > Pseudomonadati > Campylobacterota > Epsilonproteobacteria > Campylobacterales > Campylobacteraceae > Campylobacter > Campylobacter sp. RM19073. Next base: position 2,384 of record NZ_JANQCT010000004.1, read on the forward strand.
TGATGATTTTATGGGAGTTGAGGCTGGGCTGGAGTTTGAAGCTAAGCTATTTGATAATAGCACGGCTAAGCTTTTTAGTGCTAATTGCTACGCTAATAGTGTAAGCTTTAGCAATTATAGTAAGCTAATTATGAGCGCCCCAAATGAGCCAAAAGATCAAAACGGAATTTATCAAAGCGGTATTAATACCTATATTATCAGTAAAAATAGCTTTAAAAATGGCGTTGGTAAGGGTCTTGTAAAGCTATCATTGCCAAGAGATAGAGCACAAAATCCTTATAAAATCACACCAAATGATATAGATACAAATTTAACAATAAAATCAAATTTAGATCAAAATAAAAATTATAGCTATCTATATTATGCTAAGGCGTATGGTCAAAAGCTAACTCAAGCAACGAGCTATCCGCATATGGCTAATATTTATTTTGCTATTTATTGTGATAATGAGTGTCAAAATATAGCTAGAAATAGCGGCGAATATAGCCCTATTTTAGATAATAATATGAGCGTTATACCTGAGCTAAAAGAGCATTTTATCTTTAAAGATTTTAACGCTTCAAGCAAGATTGTGGAGTTAAAATCTAGTCTAAATTCTCCTAGCGATGTGATTGGTGGGGTGATGGATGTGCAAGTAGATAATGAGCAAAAGATTGAGTTTGAGATTAAAAATACGCATTTTTATGGCAGTGATTTTATTTTGGTTAGATTATTTAGGGATACTTCTTGGGTTGGGGTGGGGGATTATGGCGAGGTGATGGGGATGCAAAAAGGTCAAAAAATTCGCTATAATCGTGCCATTGAGTGGTAAATATTAATTATTTTGAAATACAATTACTTAAATTTAGCCAAAGGATAGTAATGAAAAAAGTTGTGATTTTACTAAATATGGGGGGCGTAGATGAGCTAAGCCAAGTCAAGGTATTTTTGACAAATATGTTTAATGATCCATATATTTTAGGGATTAAAAATCGTTATTTAAGGGCTTTTGTGGCATGGATAATAACAATGATGAGATTAAAACCAGCTACACAAAATTATATTAAACTAGGCGGAAAGTCCGCTCTAGGCGATATCACACGCTCATTAATAAATAAGCTAAATACTAAATTTGGCTCAGATAGCTTGGTTTTTGATTATGCTATGAATTACACTCCGCCTTTTGCTATTGATACTTTATCTAAGTATAAAGATGCTGATGAGATAGTGCTATTTCCGCTATACCCACACCATTCAGCAACGACAATTACTTCTAGTTTAGAAGGGGCAAATAAGGCGATTAAACAGCTTGGGATTGGCGCTAAAGTGAGAGTTATAGATCATTTTTATAGTAATATTGAATTTAATAATATCATATCCTATCATATCTCTAAATGTTTGGGTGATGATGATGCTAGTAAGATTGATTTGATATTTTCAGCTCACTCACTTCCGCAAAAGATTATTGATAATGGGGATTTGTATGAGAGGCATTTAAAGGGGCATTTGGAGATTTTAAAGGATATTTTAAGCAAAGATGGAATGAAATTTAAAAGCTTAACTTTAGCATATCAGTCTCGCCTTGGGCCTGTGAAGTGGCTAGAGCCAAATTTAAGCGAAGTATTGCCAAATTTAACTAGCAAAAGAGCGATGATATATCCAATTAGTTTTTGTATTGATAATTCTGAGACTGATTTTGAGCTAGCAATTGAGTATAAGCATATCGCAGATGAGAATAAATTTGAGTATTACAAGGTAGTTAAAGCCCCAAATGATAGCGATGAATTTGCTAATTTCATCGCTAATAATATTTAGTTTAACTCTGGATAGGTGCGCAGTAACAGCGTGTAGGCGTGTAGGACGCTTTGAGCTCTTATGTAGTCTCTATCGCCACTTAGTAGTAGTCTAGATGAGATAGTGCCGCTAGTGGAAGCAACTGCTATAAATACCGTTCCTACGGGCTTTTGCTCACTACCACCATCTGGTCCAGCTATCCCGCTAATAGCAATGGCATAATCAGCACCATTTAGCTTCATAGCGCCGTTTGCCATCGCTTCTACGCATTGAGCGCTAACGGCTCCAAAGTTATCTAATATCTTGTTATCGACCTTTATCCAGTGGTTTTTAATCTTATTTGAGTATGTTACAAGTGAGCCATCAAAAATAGCGCTAACCCCAGGAGTATTGCCAAGTGTCGCAGCACACATTCCAGCGGTACAAGACTCTGCAAATGTTATTTTTTTATTATTTTGGATTAGCTTTTTAGCGATAAATTCAACTATATTGTCTGAAGGAATAATTTTACCGATAAATAAATTTGCCACACTATCAATAAAGCTATCTATATGGCCGTATTTGCTGGTGCTAACCTTAATTTTAGTTAAGCCATCTATGACTTGAGTAAGGGCGATATTGACATTATAAGTGGTGGTAAGTGGCTCTAGCAGTATTTGAGCGCTCTCTTTATCAATATCAATTATATGAAATATTTTTGAGTTGTGGTTATCTTGGGTGAGAATTTCTGGTAATTCTTTGGTTGGCTCAGCTTTGATTAAGTTTATTTTGGAGTTATTTATATCTATTAAGAAGCTATTTTTGCTAAATTTAACTACTTGAGATGGCATAAGCGTGTCAGATTTAAGCTCTATTGTATCAGTTGTAAGCGTGGCTAGGATTCTACTAAGCGTATAAAATCCATTTTCATTAGCACATATTGTTATATTATCATAATTTTTAGTGGCATTTTCTATATAAAATGGTAGCTCTTTGTTATTATTTTGTATGTATTTTATAGAGGCAAGTGAGTCAAATTTCTTTTTATAGCAAGAGAAAAAATAGTCTAAAAATGGGTGATTTATCTGTAAATCTTCACCTAGAATTATAATTAAATTTTTCATATCGACCCTTTAGTAGTTGATTTTAAATTTAGTATAAAAATTATCGCTACTTTGAGTATTATAAAGCGATAAATCTATATGTATATTTTTATAAATTTGGGTATTTATGTAGTAATTTGCATTGTATTTGCTGCTATCATCTTGGTAGAGTAGGGTGCCAATTTTGGTGTTTTTAAATATTTGAGCACTAATATTAGATGAGTGCGTACATGTGGTTTCGCTCTTAATATCATATATTGTGTTTATGGAGTTGGTGAATGTGAATATGTTTAAATTTAGATTATGCGATGCTGAATATATACCATATAAATTATAATCTTTATCATTTTTATTTAGCGTTTGGGTTATATTAAAACTAATATCTTTTGTAGTCCAGTGGTTAAATTTAAGCGATTCAATATCAATAAAATCAATATTGTTTAGCCCATTGTTGTCTTTATTATTAAGGGTGTAATGCGATGTTAATATTTTGAATTTTTGTGTATTTAAGTTTTTAATCATATCATCATTTAAATTTACTGGCGAAAGTGAGAGCTTAGTGCTATCCCTATCTATTTGCTCGCTACTAAGCTCAAAGCTATTTAAGAGCATATAGAATAAAGAAAGTAGGATAATTACTCTCAAATTTAATCCTTAATTTTAAATATTTTAATAAATTTAAAACCTTAACGATATGGCGTAAGAGAGCTTTATACTCTCTTATGGATACTAATTTGTAGATCTAGACTTAGATAGTATCATCGCGTCAAATATATCAAATAGCTTGAGTGAATACTCTTCTGAAGTTTTAAATTCTTTAACAATCATTGAAGCATTGCTGGTGAAATCTTTACCCGCAAGGCTGATGGCAGAATTGATATATTTATGAACCATACTATGAGGCTCAAGTATTTGACCAAATTCAGGAAGATTGCCAAATATAGCCTTACCGCGATCTTCGCACCATTTGCCAAGACGACACATTGTGTGATCTGGCATTTGCTCATAATTTTTAGTATAGATTTGGTTATATCCATTTGTTTTAAATAGCATATGATCGATCTTAATAAGGCTTGTAAATATATCATATGAAATTAATTTAGCATTATCTTCTATATCTTTTGTATTGCTTATTAGTAGATCAAATTTGGTTATAAAGCCTTCGATATGTTTATTTGATTCGATTGAAATATTCTCTACTTCTTCGCTTTGAGCAAACATATCGCTAGCATTTTGTTTTAATAGATTTATATTCATCTCTACTTCTGCTGTGGCTTTTTGTGTTCTTTCAGCTAGTTTTCTTACCTCATCTGCGACAACAGCAAATCCTCTACCATGCTCTCCAGCTCTAGCTGCTTCAATGGCGGCATTGAGCGCTAGAAGGTTTGTTTGGTCCGATATATCTTTAATTAGGTTGATTACATTTGTGATCTCATCGACACTTTTGTGTAGATTTTCAGCTGCTATGCGAGTTTTATTACTTGAGCTTGTAATCTCATTTAGAGAGTCGATTAGCTTATTGCTAGATTGGCTTAGTTCAGCTATGTTATTTAGATTGAATTCGATTTTATCGATAGAGGCACGAGATAGCTCTAAATTCTTTTCAATGCCAGATTGGATATTTTTTGAATTTGCTTTGACACCTTCAATCATATTTTTGGCTATTTCAGTTATTATTTCGCACTCTTTTAGGTTGCTTTGAGAAGATGATAGCTCCTTTATTTCAGCACGAAGTTTGCTATTTTCAGCATTTCTTGCTTCTAGCTCTTTTTTTAGAGCGACGATTTGTTCCTCATAATGAGAGATTTTTTTAGATGAACTAAACATATATTTTCCTTTTTAAATATTAACTATATCCAAACTTATATAATTTACAAGCCAAGATAAATAATTTGATTTTTCTATTCATTATTATATTATAAAAAGATTTAAATATAGATAAAAAATTGAATTTGAATGAAGTAATATTATGATAAGAGAAATTAAGTATATTATTTATTAAAATTTTTTATAGGTAACTTTGGGCTTTAAGCCCAAAAATTTACTCACTCTCTTTTGATTTTTTGTATTCCATTAAAATGTGATAAGCTTCATCTTTGAGTCTTAATTTCTCTTTTTTAAGAGTTTCTAGCTCAAATTGATCCATATGCTCACGACCCTCTTCTACATCTAAAATTTTTTGGTCTAAGTCATTGTGTTTGCTAAATACAGCATCAAAGTGGGCGTTTTTGCCTTTTAATTCTGTGATTAGATCTCTATATTCATGTAGCATTTATACTCCTTTTGAATTTAAAATTTCGACATTATACAAAAAAGATACTTAAAACAAGCCAACTATGATCTATAATCAGCATTGATTTTTACATATGTATGCCCTAAATCGCATCCATAAGCGGTAAATTCGCCATTGCCAATACCTAAATCACAAGTGATATGGTAGCTATCTTGTTGCATTACTTTGTGTGCTTTTTGCTCTCTAATTTCATCAAGTTCAGGATGATCTATATCATAGACTAGCACATCATCATAGTGTATAATAAGCTTGTTAGCATCACAACTAACTCCGCTAGCACCTATTGTAGAGGCGATTCTACCCCAGTTTGGATCCTCGCCAAAAATTGCCGTTTTGACTAGGAGCGAATTTGAAAGAGCTTTTGCGGCTTTGATGGCTTCATCGGTATTTAAAGCACCTTTAACCTTAAAAGCTACAACCTTAGTGCTACCTTCACCATCTTTTACCAAATTTAATGCCATTTCTAAGGTTATTTTATCAAGTGCGAATTTAAAAGCCTCTTTATCATATACGCCACTTTTGGCTGAGCTAAGTAGCATTAGAGTATCATTAGTGCTAGTATCGCCATCAACGCTAATGGCATCAAAGCTATTTTTAGTAGTGGAATTTAGTAGTTCATCCATATCATCTTGAGGGATATTAGCATCAGTAAGAATGAAGCAAAGCATGGTAGCAAATGCTGGATTTATCATACCTGCACCCTTACAAATAGCAGCGATATTAAAGCTTTTATTATTATCTAGTTCAACTCTAAAAGCAATCTCTTTTTTAAAGCTATCAGTTGTCATAATTGCCCTAGCAACGCCATCGCTATCTCTTTGGTTTAGATTAAATTTATCAAATCCTAATTTTATCTTCTCTTGATTTAATCTATAGCCAATTACGCCAGTGGAACTCATAATAGGATTTATTAGATGGGTTTTAGAGTTTAGAGTTTTAAATATCTCATCAATATCATTTACGCCATTTTGTCCTGTCATGGCGTTGGCATTTTTGGAATTTAGTAGTAAGAAATTTGATTTAAAAGCCTTTGGATAGCGTTTGAAATGAAGAATCGGTGCGGCTTGAAATTTATTTGATGTAAATTTAGCCGAGAGCATAAACGGCTCATTTGACCTTATAAATCCCAAATCATTATCGCCATTTGCCTTTAGTCCAGTGCTAACACCGCCAAAGAAAAATCCGTCTACATTCTCAAGGCCATTTTTAAGGCTTATTAGATTAAACATATTTTAACTCCTCTGGTTTGTATTTGCTAAAGATTAGGCGTTTTGTAGATCTAATACTCTCAGCTGTGCCGATAACTAGGAGCTTTGAGCCAGTTCCGATTAGCGTATCGCCATTTGGCATTGGGCTAAATTTACCATTTTGATCTGTTATACCTACAATATCAGCATTTGTTAATTTTCTCAAATGCGTCTCTTTGATCCGCTTAAACCTAATCCAAGAAGCCTCTGGAACCTTGATCTCTTCTATGTCTATTGGGGAATTTTTCTTATACAAAAATTGCTCTAGTATATTCTCCATATCTGGTCGCACACTTATAGCAGATATTCTTTGTGCTACTAGCTTAGATGGGCTTACGACAGAGTCAGCACCTAGCTTGATGAGTTTATCAGTATCGCTATCATTATCTGAGTTTGTCATAATGAAATATGGCTTTACTCTACCAAGCTCTTTTTCATATAATCTAACAGTGGCTATCAAAGCGATATTATCGGCAATATTTGGGCTAAGGGTGATTAATCCTTTAGCGCTTGAGAGATGAGATTTTAAAATAGCTGATTGTGTGTGTGGCTCATCAATTATGTAGTATGGATATTTGTATGTTTCAGCTATTTGAGCTAAATTCTCATTGCTATCTATAACCACAAATGGAATATGATTTTCTCTAAACTGCCTTGATAGCTCAATAGTATAGAGATTGTGGTAGCAGATAACGAAGTGATTTTTAAGTCTTGCGATCTTATATATCATGCTTCTCTCCTTTAATATCCTAGTTAAAACACCTTTTTTGACAACTTCAATTATAAGACCCAAAGAGAATGTAAATAATCCAAATCCTATGAGTATAAATAATATGGTAAAAAGGCGTCCGGCGGTATTTATATGTGAAACTTCGGTAAAGCCAACTGTAGTAAATGTCATTCCAGCTTGATATATTGCATCAACAAGCGTAAATCCAGTAGTAATCATATAGCCAAGTGTGCCAAATAGCATCATTAAAACTACAAAGATAATTGGAAGACGAAAGGCTTTTAATTGTTGGTATAATTCTGTATTTAAATCATATTCAGGTTTGGACTCATCGGCCCAATTGAGGAATTTTTTAATCTTTTTTATCAAAGACATAAATCCCTCTTTATATGGTTATTTTGATTGTTTTTTCATTGTTCTTAAAGTAGAAGCTGCGACTTTAATTTTTCTAGTTGTGCCATCTTCTAGTGTTACTCTTACAGTGCGAAGGTTTGGCATAAATCTTCTTTTTGTTTTGTTGTTAGCGTGGCTTACATTGTTTCCGACCATAGGGCCTTTGCCAGTAATTGCACATTTTTTTGACATTTTATATCCTTAGTTTATAAAAATTTGGGGTTAATTATATCTAAAATAACCCCAAAATTAGCTTAAAAACAAATTTAGAATGCTGGAACTATAGAGCCTTTATATTTGTTGGCTATAAAATCTTTAACAGCTTGACTTTGAAGTGCTTTTCCAAGAGCTTTTATCTCATCTTTATCTTGATTGCCATCTTTAACAACTAAGATATTTACATATGGGCTCTCCTTAGATTCTATAATCAAAGCATCTTGAGTAGGATTTAAATTAGCATTCATTGCAAAATTTGTATTTATAACTGCGATATCAACATCGTTTAAAGTGCGTGGCAAAGTGGCCGCTTCTATCTCTTTAAATTTTAGATTTTTAGGGTTTTTGGTAATATCTAACGGGGTGCGTAATTGTGCGTTTGGATCTAACTCAATTAACTTAGCAGAAGCTAACACATCTAGGGCACGGCTCTCATTTGTAGGGTCGTTTGGAATGCTTACTATAGCGCCGTTTTTTAGCTCATTTATGGATTTTATCTTTTTGCTATATACTCCCATTGGCTCTAAATGCACGCCAATAGTTTTTACTAGATGAGTGCCTTTATTTTTGTTAAATTCATTTAAATAAGGGATATGTTGGAAGAAATTAGCATCTAGATCGCCATCTTCAACGGCAATATTTGGGATAACATAATCATTAAATATTTTAATCTCTAAATTTATTCCAGATTTTTTTAGCTCTGGTGCGATGAATTCGAGTATCTCAGCGTGTGGAACTGGAGTGGCGCCAACTTTTAGAGTTTGTGCAAAAGCAGAGGTGATAAGCCCAGCAGCGACTATACTTAAAGCTAGTAGTTTTTTCATATTTTATCCTTAAGTGTTAAATTTGATCTGCTATTATACAAAATAGATTATAAATTTAAAATAATAAGGAAAAATATAATGAAAAAAGTGCTATCCATAGCAGGTTCTGATCCATCTGGTGGGGCTGGAATTCAAGCTGATATTAAAACCATAACCGCCCATAAGCTTTATGCGATGGCTGTTATAGTCTCCTTGACTGCACAAAATACAAAAGAAGTAAGCGGGGTTTTTGATTGTCCAATTGAGTTTATTAAAGCACAGATGGATTCTGTATTAAGCGATATTACTCCAGATTCAATCAAGCTAGGAATGCTTTCAAATTCCAATATAATGCGTATAATAGCAAAGGCGTTAAGGCAATATGATTGTAAAAATATAGTTTTAGACCCAGTGATGGTAGCTACAAGCGGTACTAGGCTCATGGATAAAGACGCTTTAAATGTTTATATTGATGAGCTTTTTGGTATGGCAAAAATCGTAACGCCAAATTTACCCGAGGCTAGTATATTAAGTGGTATAAAGATAAAAAATATAGATGATATGGAGCGAGCAGCTATCAAGATTAGTAGCTATGGGTGCGATAGTGTGCTTATCAAAGGTGGGCATTTTTCTAGTGATGCTACTGATTTGCTCTATAAAGATGGAGAAATCAGCCTATTTCATGCTACTAGAATAGATACTAAAAATACCCATGGCACGGGATGTACTCTCTCATCTGCTATTGCGTGTAATATCGCTAATGGATTAAGTATAGAAGATTCAATCCAAAAAGCAAAAGATTATGTAAGAAATGCTATTAATAGTAATCTATCCATAGGGCATGGAAATGGACCGATCAATCACTGCTGGAATTTATAAATTTAGTTTAAAGAGATTTTATCAAGAGGCTAAAGCCCCTTGATGATTAAGCGTATATATCTAATCTACCGGCTTTAGCCGCTTCATTTTGAACAAATTGCGTAGGATTAGTAACCGCTAAAGGTGCGTTGCTAGCTGGTGTTTGCATATTTGCACCGACTATGCCATTTAGGATATTACTCATCGCAGTTTTCTCTACATCCATTGATTTTTTAAGCGCCATAGTGCTTGCTGCTAATTGGGCATCGGCATTTACACTTGATACCATATCAAACTCCTTGATTTATTTATAAATAAAATCGGCTAAAATTTAAATTTAATTACTTTTTAACAATTTTATATAGTAAATTTCCGCTACTTTGTATTATTTGAACCATTATGATTAAAATAATAACAGTATAAGCCATAATATCTGGGCGAAATCTTTGGAAGCCATATCTCATAGCTACATCGCCAAGTCCGCCACCGCCAACCGCACCAGCCATCGCTGTAAAGCCAACAACTACTATTAATGTAAGGGTTATGGCATTTATGATGCTTGGCAGTGCCTCTACAAATATAACCTTAAATATTATTTGAGTTTTAGTGGCTCCATAGCTTAGCGCAGCTTCAATTATACCGCTATCTACTTCATTCATTGCATTTTCAATTAGCCTAGCTATAAAGGGTGCTGAACCAATAGTAAGCGGAACTATAGCCGCTGTGGTGCCAATACTTGTCCCAACAATAAATTTGGTAAATGGAAATAATACAATTATAAGAATAATAAATGGAAAACTTCTAAGAGTATTTACTATTATATCTAATGAATTGTAGATTGCTCTATTTGGTTTTAGGCCATTTTTGCTAGTTATGACTAATATAATGGCTAAGACTAATCCAATGATAAAGGCTAAAAATGTAGAGACAAAGCTCATATATAAAGTGTCTAAAGTCGCTTCAAAAAGTAGTTTTGCTATCATTTTTTCTCCTTTAAAATTTCATATAAAGCCCCTTGACTTTTTATAAATTCCTCCACTCTAAGCTCATCTTTTGGCTTTACATTTATAACTAGACTTCCAAGGACGCTACCACCTAGCTTTTCTAATTTGCCCCAAACTATGTTAAAATCAATATCAAGCCTTCTAGCCATAGATGTGATAATGCTATTCATCGCTACATTTGGTGGGAAAAATATCTTTATATTTACCCCAGTATCTGGTAAAATTTCATCTTCTCCAAGGAAGTTTTTCATATTTTCATCTGGATTTAAAAATAGCTCTACAATTGATCCGAAGTTGGTTATCACGCCACTTTGGAGTAAAATAGCTCTATTTGCTATGTTTTTTACCACCTCCATTTCGTGTGTGACTAGCACTATTGTGATACCAAGCTTCTCATTTATCTCTTTAAGTAGGCTTAAAATTTGCTTTGTTGTGTTTGGATCAAGCGCGCTCGTAGCCTCATCGCTAAGTAAGATTTTAGGATTAAGTGCTAGAGCCCTAGCAATGGCAACTCTCTGCTTTTGACCCCCACTTAGCTGACTTGGGTAACTTCTAGCCTTATCTTTTAATCCTACAAGCTCTAAAAGCTCATCAACACGGGCTTTTATAGCCTTTTCATCATAGCCCCACACACGCAAAGGCATAGCGATATTTTCAAAAGCTGTTTTTCTACTCATTAAAGCAAAATGCTGAAATATCATGCCTATATCTCGCCTAAGATCTCTTAATCCATTTTCATTTAACGATTTTATCTCACGCCCTAGCACTTTTAGACTGCCATTTTGATAGCTTTCAAGCCCATTTATACAGCGTAAAAGCGTGCTTTTACCAGCACCACTGTGACCAACGATAGCAAATATTTCACCCTTATTTATCTCGCAACTAACATTATTTATGATGAGATTTTTGCCATAATATTTTTTTAAATTTGAGATTTTTATCATATTTTAACCTATTTTTTTGAAAAAATCGAGATCTAACTCAATACAACCATTGTTATCACATTCCACTTCTTTTGGTATTAAGGAAGAATTTTTTGTATCCATATTTGTTGGAGATTTTTCAGAGATTGCTCTTTTTGGATATAGATAAATGAATTGTTTATTTTCAAAATTTAAATTTGCTGACTTTTGTAAATTATAAGCACTATATAAATAATCGAATAGAAGTTGGCTATTTTTGCATTGTTTTAAAGCTTTATCACGTGGATTTTCATCATTATTATATATTGTATCGCCGGAGGTGGATTTTAGCTCTACAAAATATACTTTATCATAACTAACTACTATAGAATCGCAAGATGGAATAGCATCTTTAAATAGTTCAGCTTTAAATTGATCTTTTTGTTTTAGAACAAAAAAACTTCCATTTTTTTCTATACTAACTTTCTTGATATAACTTTTATTATTTATTTCTTCTATTATATAATATTTCCCATCCCCGCATTTTAAATTATCGCTTAAAAAACTATAAAAATTTTGTAATTCTTTTTTCATAATCGGCTCTTTAAAATTTGCTCATAAATTTTATCTTGAGCTATGTTTTGCATATTTATCACTTCATTAAAAGTTTTCATAAAAATACCATCATCTTGAGTAATTTTAACACTTTCAGTAGTTATTTCATCTCTAATTTTTATAGTTTGATAAGCTCTTACTTTATTAGCGTCTAATTGCATTTGTTTTGAATACTCTTCTAAATTTTTCAAATTTTCATCGCTAATATTTTTTAGGCAAATACATGAACTAAACTCACGCAAAATATAATCACTATGAGTGCTGATAAACACCTTTATGCCGATATTTACCAACATAACTAAAAGCCTAGCTAGTAGAATTTGATTTTTTGGATGCAGGTTTAATTCTGGTTCATCTATAATTAAAATATCATTTTTTTGTGCTTGAAATCTAATATATAAATCTAATAAAAATAAAGATTTAACAGAGCTAGAAGTTTGCTGGATATTTATAGTTTTGTGTTTTTGGAGTATTTTTTGTTTTGCACCAGTCGCAAATTGTAATCCATAATCATTTATTATATATTTTCCGCCAACTATCTGCCAAAGCAAATCTAAAATTTTATTATTTTTACTTTCAGCGATAAAGCTTTTTTGATTAGTAACATTTGATATATCATTTATAAGAGATATATTGTCGGTAATTGGCAAAGGATAGCGAGAGGTAGCTTTTTGTATATAGTTATTTATATTATCGATGATATCTCCTTGATTATTTTGGGTTAGACCTGCTAGGATGTTATTTCTGCTTATATTTAACTCACTATAAAACATAGCAATACCTGTGCGTTCTACACTAATAATATTTATTTGATGTCTATAAAATAATCTGCTTATTATAAGATAAACTAAAAATAAATGTATATTTTTAGATGATAAATCATCTCTATCAAAAAATTCAAATATTATATTTTCATCTGCTTTATAAACATTAAAGAAAGAATTTTGCTGTTTAAAAATCTTTTCGTAATTTAAAATTTCAAAACTTAATTCAAATTTAGCATCTTTGTAAATATCTGCATTGCCTCCTAAAACTTTTACAAGTTTATTTTTGTATAGCTTATTCATTTCGTTTTTTAGATTTGCGTGAATTTGGATAAATTTTGTTTCTTCAATAGCGATAATATTTTTTTCTTTTTGTATAAAACTATCTTTATGTCTTAAAATAAGCTCATTAATATTTTCAGGTAATAATCTCCAAAAACCATAAAAAGCATAAACAGCATAGGTTTTACCACTATTATTTTCACCGCAAAGAATGGTTAAGTCGCCAATTTCTATCTCCGCTTGATTTAAAAGTCCTAGATTTTTAACCTTAAAATTCATTATTTATCCTTATATTTCTCCAAAATTTCTCAGCTCACTACACACTTTTTCAAATTTCTCCTTAGCAGTTACTAGACCATATTTATTGGTTTGTAGCACGGCTTGTGGAGCATTTGCTGCAAATTTTTCATTATTTAGCATATTTTCAAGCTTAGCTATCTCTTTTTCAAGCTTGGTTTTTTGCGAATTTAGCCGTGCGATGATGGCAGTCGTATCCACTCCTGAAAGTGGGATAAAGCTCTCTAAATTCTCACTTACATCTCTAGCTGAGTTTGGTACTATCTCATCTGTAAGCTCTATATCTTCGCATTTGGCTAGGAGTTTGATGAAATTTAGATATTGGTTTATATTTAAGTTTTTGTTTATCCTTATGAAGGCTTTTGAAATTTTAGCATTTCCTTGGTCGATTGTAGCCTTAGCACGGCGAATGCTTATAATGGCTTCGATAATTAGCTCAAATTTAGCTACGATCTCCTCATCTATTAAGCTAGGTTTTGGGTATTTCATCACCATTATGGAGGTAGAATTCTCTAAATTTGTGCCACTTAACTCATGATACAAATACTCGCTTATAAAAGGCATAAACGGGCTTAGTAGCTTCATACTCTCTTTAAAAATAGAGCCAAGCTCGATAATTGCACTCTTATTAGCTTTTGATAGTTCAATTCCCCAATCACAAAACTCATCCCACAAAAATTTATACACCCTATCTGCTGCGTCATTAAATCTATAGCTATCAAGAGCCTTTCTAGTCTCATTTGTAGCTATTTTAAATCGGCTTAGTATGTATTTGCCAAGCTCTGAATGCACAGCATTTTCATCAAAATCTGGGAATTTATCTGCATTTAGCATTAGGAATTTACTTGCGTTGTAAAGCTTGTTTGTAAAATTCCTTACTAGCACCATCTTCTCTTCGCTTAGCCTTATATCTCGACCAGCAACGCAAAGTAAAGTAAGGGTAAAACGCAAAATATCAGCTGAATATTCATCTATTTTTTCTAGTGGGTCTATCACATTTCCACTTGATTTACTCATCTTTTTGCCATCTTTATCCTTTACAAGTGCGTGAAGATAAATATCTTTAAAAGGCAGTTTTTCTGTGGCATTTTCACACTGAAACATCATTCTAGCAACCCAGAAAAAGAGTATATCAAAGCCAGTAATTAGCATAGTATTTGGGTAAAATTCGCTCAAATCTCCATCAAACCATTTATCATTTTTAAGGGCATCTCCATTTCCCCAGCCAAGCGTAGAAATAGGCCAAAGCCCACTAGAAAACCAAGTATCAAGCACATCTGGATCTTGAGTGAATTTAACTCCACCACATTTTGGACATTTTAGCGGTTTTTCACTCTCATCAGCCCACTCATATCCGCACTCGCAGTAAAATACTGGAATTTGATGCCCCCACCATAGTTGGCGACTAATACACCAATCTTTTAGCTCTCTCATCCACGCATTAAAGCTATTTATCCAGTGCGATGGGTAGAATTTAGCTCCGCCATCATTTACATCTTCTATGGCTTGTTTTGCGATATTTGCTTTTACAAACCACTGCTTACTTATATATGGCTCAACTACATTTTTACAGCGGTAGCAATATCCTACTTGATTTTCATAATCTTCGATTTTTTCTACAAAGCCCTTGCTTTCTAGTTCATTTATGATTTTTTCTCTAGCTTCTAATCTTTCTAATCCTTGAAATTCCCCACAATGCTCGTTTAAAATTCCCTTTTCATCAAAGATAGTTATAAATTCCAAATTATGCCTTTTGCCCACTTCGTAGTCATTTGTATCGTGAGCTGGAGTTACTTTCACCACGCCAGTTCCAAAGCTCATATCAACATGGCTATCAGCTATAATCTTGATTTTACGATTTAGTAGCGGTAGCTCTACGCTTTTACCAATTAAGCTTTTATATCTCTCATCATCTGGATTTACCATCACAGCAGTATCGCCAAAGTAGGTTTCAGGTCTAGTAGTAGCCACCACGATATAGGGACGCTTGCTCGCATCTTTAGCGGAGCTTGAATTTTGCTCGCTTGATGAATTATTTATTCTATCTGCACTCGCAAAATTCTGCGCAACCCCCAAATCTGCTTCGCAATCGCCACCTATCTGGCTATGGTTTGAACAACTATTTTCACATAAAAAATATCTCAAATGATATAATTTACCCTTATTTGCCCTATGCTCGACCTCTACATCGCTTAAGGCTCCATCGTGAGTACACCAATTTACCATATAGTTTCCGCGGACTATCAAACCCTTATTATATAAATTTACAAAGGCTTTTCGCACGGCGTTTTTTAGCCCCTCATCCATAGTAAATCGCTCTCTACTCCACGCTGGAGTTATACCAAGGCGACGCATTTGGTGGAGTATTATACCGCCGCTTTTTTCCTTCCATTCCCAAGTTTTTTTAAGGAATTCATCTCTTCCAATTTGCTCTTTTGTAACCCGACTAGCTAAAAGTTGTTTTTCAACCACATTTTGAGTAGCAATTCCGGCGTGATCAAGCCCTGGTTGCCATAGAGTTTTATACCCATCCATTCTTTTATATCTTGTTATTATATCTTGTAAGGTAAAGGTAAGCGCATGCCCTATATGAAGCACTCCAGTAACATTTGGGGGCGGCATCATAATGCAAAAAGTTTTATTGTCTTCTTGAATATTTTTGTTTCCATCTATCTCAAAATATCCACGATTTTCACAAATTTTATAAAATTTCTCTTCTACCATTTTCGCATCATAAAATTCAGCCATTTTTTGCCTTTAATGAAATATAAAAAATATGCGATTTTAGCTAAATTTATATAAATAAATAATAAAATTTATGAAGCTGTAAGCCATTTTAATGGATAATAGCGACTTTAGACTTCTAAATTATGAAAGGATTAAAATGGATTTTCGTATAGAAAAAGACACAATGGGCGAGATTAAGGTGCCAAATGATAAGTATTGGGGAGCTCAAACTGAAAGAAGTTTAGAGAACTTTAAGATCGGTAAAGGCACTATGCCAAGTGAGGTTATAGAGGGTTTTGCGTATCTTAAAAAGGCTTGCGCTATCGTAAATAACAAGCTTGGTCGCTTAGATGAAGCTAAGACAAAAGCTATTTCTCAAGCTTGCGATGAGGTATTAGCTGGTAAATTAGATGGAAATTTCCCACTTGTAGTATGGCAAACAGGTAGCGGAACTCAGTCAAATATGAACTTAAATGAGGTTATAGCTAACCGAGCTACTGAGATTTTGGGCGAGGATTTTAGAAGTAAAAAGCTAATCCATCCAAATGATGATGTAAATAAGGGTCAAAGCTCAAATGATACCTATCCAACTGCTATGAGAATTGCTTTTGTCTTAGAGATTGCTAAGCAGCTACTTCCAGCTATTGATAAGCTTTTATCCACGCTTGAAGCAAAGAGCAAAGAGTTTACAAATATCGTAAAAATCGGTCGCACCCACTTACAAGATGCTACACCTTTAACCTTAGGTCAAGAGTTTAGTGGATATGCTCATATGCTAAAAGCTAGTAAAAATCAAATTCTAGCTACAATTCCATTTTTAGAAGAGCTTGCTATCGGTGGGACAGCTGTGGGAACTGGATTAAATAGCCATCCTGATTTTAGCCCTATGGTTAGTGAGGTCTTAAATGAGATAACTAAAACTGAGTTTAAATTTAAATCTCATCCAAATAAATTCCACGGATTAACAAGCCATGACGCTGAAGTTTTCTTAAGCGGTGCTTTAAATGGTCTTGGATCAAATTTAATGAAAATAGCAAATGATATAAGATGGTTAGCAAGCGGTCCAAGATGTGGTATTGGCGAGATAAATATCCCTGAAAATGAACCAGGAAGCTCTATTATGCCAGGTAAGGTAAATCCTACTCAATGCGAAGCCGTAACAATGGTAGCTGTCCAAGTAGCAGGCAACCATGTAAGTGTGGCTATGGGGGCATCTCAAGGAAATTTTGAGCTAAATGTATTTAAGCCAGTTATAGCTCATAATATTTTAGAGAGCATTAGATTATTAAGCGATTCTATGATTAGCTTTAATGACCATTGCGCGGTGGGAATTACTGCAAATGAAGCTAAAATCGATAAACTTCTTCACGAAAGCCTTATGCTTGTAACTGCTTTAAATCCACATATCGGATATGAAAATGCAGCAAAAATAGCAAAAACAGCTCATAAAAATGGCACAACCTTAAAAGAAGAAGCTATAAATTTAGGTCTTTTGACAGCGGCTCAGTTTGATGAGTGGGTCAAACCTGAAGATATGACCGCTCCTAAAAAGTAAATTTTTAAATCGCATTGCCTATTTTGGCGGTGCGTTTGACTTATGAATCTTAAATTTAAAATATTTCAATCCACAATTGCTGTTATGATGGGTTACGCATCACTTGGCTTTGCCTTTGGGCTATATGGTGCTAGTATGGGTATGCCAAGCTGGATAATGGGCATTACAAGCGTGATGGTTTATGCTGGTAGTGTGGAGTTTTTGCTTGTTGCTTTTATCGTAAGTGGAGCGAATTTGTGGGGAATATTTTTTATCTCATTTTTGCTAAATTTTAGACATTTTTTCTACACTTTAGGACTTTTAGAGGAGATTAAAAAGCTTAAATTTAGATATTATTTTATCTATGCTTTAAGCGATGAGACTTATGCTTTGATTAAATCACGCAATGATATTGATGACACAAATAGGGATTTGATATTTAATTTTACCGCTTTTTTAAACCAAATTTACTGGGTATTTAGCGTAATCTTAGGTAGTATTTTGGGCTCAAATTTAAATTTAAATTATAAGGGGATTGAGTTTAGCTTGGCTGCTTTGTTTGGTGTGCTTTCATATGAGGTTTTTAAACGAGATAAAAATAATCGTGTGGCTATGCTTGGATTTGGCGTGGGGATTTTGGGGCTATTTTTATTTCCTTTGCACTACTATCTATTTTGCTCACTTATTTTGGTTATGCTTATTTTGATAATTTTTAAAAGGCTGTTTTAATGTCTAACATTTCTTTTAATTCTTTGGCTCTGCCTCTTATACCTTTTGTTTTGCCATAGCTCATATTTAAAAGCAGTCTATAATCGCTTTCATTTAACTTTTTAATTTAGCCCAAGTACGAAGCTTAAAGCCTTTTTTGCTCATTTGCTCAGTTAAACTTGTAAAGCTTTTACGCATTTTTACTCCTTTATGGTATAATCACTTAAACCACTCCAAAAAAAGGAGTGGTAAAGATGATTTTATAACTCAAGTTTGAAAGTGATTTTTAGCTTCCAAACTTGAGTTTTACGACCACCTTTTTACACTTTAAAACTTTCATTTTAAAGCTCCAAAAGTGATATTATCCCCACCCACCCAAGCCACTTTTAAAAAAAATCTTTTTGTGATACAATTCTTTTAAAAGTAATAGAATTATAGTGTAATTTATTAAACTTGTCAAGACAAAAGGTGTATTTTATGAATATTTCTCAAAAAATTAAAAATGCTAGAGAAGCTAAAAACTTAACACAATTAGAATTAGCTAAATCAAGCGGTGTTTCACTGGATTCAATAAAAAGATATGAAACAAAAGAATCTAATATAACAATACATAATTTAATAAAAATTGCAAAAGTTTTAGATATTGATTTGAATTATTTTGCGAATGCCCCTAAGTTGTCCCTTAGTCTGTCTTCTAAAATGTCCCTAAGTCAAGATAAATATGTCCCTAAGTTGGAAAATCAACAAGAAACCTTAAACGATGATATGATAAACATTCCTTTTTTTGAAAATGTAAGAGCAAGTGCTGGAAGTGGCACTTATAACGATGAAGAAAGCACTCAAGCTTTGGGACTTTCTAAAAGTTTTTTGCGTGAATGTTTTGGCTTATACTCTTTTATAAATCTCTCTGTGATTTTAGGACAAGGCGATTCTATGGCACCAACACTTCCTGAAAATTGCTATCTTTTAATCCAGCAAGGAGAAGTGGCAGAAGGCGAAATTTGTGTAACACGCATTGAAGATGAGCTTTATGTAAAACGCCTTCAAAAACGCCCCAAGCTAAAACTCCTTAGCGATAACAAAGCGTATGAGCCCATTAATTTAGAAGGTGAAAACTTTGAAATACTCGGACGCGTTGTAGGATATTTTAAAAAGACTACTCTTTAATTTTTTAAAGGTGTTTAAAAGACTTTGTAAAGTATTTATAAAAAGAATGTAAAAATGTGTAAAGCACAATGTAAAAAAATGTAAAGATAAAAGCTCACTTTGATTTCTAAAAAAATCTCATCAAAATACTATAAAATAATACTTTGATTAAAATTTATCTCACTTTACTTTTTTACATATCTTTATATAATGGAGTATTTGCCATATATTTTAGC
Source organism: Campylobacter sp. RM19073 (assembly GCF_024723495.1). Classification (NCBI taxonomy): domain Bacteria; kingdom Pseudomonadati; phylum Campylobacterota; class Epsilonproteobacteria; order Campylobacterales; family Campylobacteraceae; genus Campylobacter; species Campylobacter sp. RM19073. Next base: position 21,994 of record NZ_JANQCT010000004.1, read on the forward strand.
TGGTTGTGTAGCAACCTTACTTTGTAGATTTTTGCCTTATTTTTTGTTTAAAAAACGAAGTAATGGGGAGGTGCTTAAATATTTAGAGCGTAGAAGCACTTTAGTGATTATGATTATTTTGACGATTTATGCAATCGCTAGTATGAAATTTGATAATATTTGGCTTGGTGCGTGTGCGGTGGCTTGTCTATTTTTGGCTATTACTTTACAAATTTGGAGAAAAAATAGCCTAATAAGCATAGCTGTGCCTACGATTTTATATATTTATATTGCTAATTTTAGCGGTTTGTAATTTTTAAATAAATTAATTTTTTTGCTTAAATTTAACTAAGATAAAATAAGTATTATTAATCTTTTATTTTTAAAATTTATTCTAATAATTTAAATTTAATAAAACAAATATAACATAATATCGGTTTATAGTAGCTTATAATTAAAATATCTTTAAAATATAAATTTAATTTTTATTTATCAATTTTATCAAGTTAAATGATAGTAAAATAACGGGTAAAGAATTTATTTTAAGATAAATTTAATCTCAATTAAGGAGAAATTATGGTAGATAATCACAATGTAACCACCATACAAAATAGACTATCAGAGTTAGCCAAGCTTCCAAAAATGAAGTCAAATAGCTCTATTATGGAGGTTTTAAATGAGCATGGATTTACTCGCCGTGACTTTATGAAGTGGGCTGGAGCGATGACCGCTCTTATGGCCTTGCCGGCTAGTTTTGCACCTATGGTAGCTCAAGCAGCTGAGCTTAGCGATAGATTGCCTGTGATTTGGCTCCATATGGCTGAATGTACAGGCTGTAGCGAAAGTCTTTTAAGAAGCGATACGCCTACAATTGATAGCTTGATATTTGATTATATTAGCTTAGAATATCACGAGACAGTTATGGCCGCTTCTGGCTGGCAAGCTGAAGAGAATTTAGAACAAGCTATACAAAAGTATAAAGGCAAATATGTCTTAATGGTAGAAGGTGGAATTCCAGATGGTGATAGCGCTTTTTATCTAACAGTAGGCCCAAAAGGCACAACAGGTAGAGAACATGCTATCCACGCTAGTGATAATGCTCTTGCTATCTTCGCTATCGGGACTTGCTCTAGCTTTGGTGGTATCCAAGCTGCAGCTCCAAACCCTACAAATGCTCAGCCACTTCATAAGATTACAAATAAACCAGTAATCAATGTCCCAGGCTGTCCGCCAAGTGAGAAAAATATAGTTGGTAATGTCTTAAATTTCTTACTATTTGGCACACTTCCAGCGCTTGATGTCTATAATAGACCAAAGTGGGCTTACGGGCTTAGAATTCACGATCTTTGCGAAAGACGCGGTCGTTTTGACGCTGGTGAGTTCGTGCAAGAATTTGGCGATGAAGGTGCTAAAAAGGGCTATTGCTTATATAAAGTTGGCTGTAAGGGTCCATATACATTTAATAACTGCTCTAGAGAGAGATTTAATCAACATACTAGCTGGCCTATTCAAGCTGGTCACGGCTGTATTGGCTGCTCTGAGCCGGATTTTTGGGATCAGATGGGGCCATTTGAGGTGCCACTAGGCGATAGATTATATAATACCGTATTTGATGGGCTTGGAGCGGACGCTATAAGCGATAAGATCGGTATAGGTGTATTAGCCATCACAGGTGTAGCTGTAGCGGCTCACGCACTTATTGCCACTGCAACAAAAGAGAAGGAGTAAAATATGAGCGGACAAAGAATAGTAGTTGATCCTATTACAAGAATCGAAGGTCACCTTCGTGTGGAGGTAGTTGTAGATGAGAATAATGTAGTTAAAGAGGCTTATAGTGGCTCAACTCTTTGGCGTGGTATTGAAGTGATTGTAAAGGGTAGAGATCCAAGAGATGCTGGATTTATGACTCAAAGAATTTGTGGAGTGTGCACATTTTCTCACTATAGAGCAGGTGTTGAAGCTGTAGAAAATGCTCTTGGCATCGTTCCTCCACTTAATGCAAAATTAACTAGAACTCTTATGAATGCAGCTCTATTTTTACACGATCATCCGGTGCATTTTTATCAACTCCACGCACTTGACTTTGTCGATGTGGTAAGCGCTCTTAGTGCTGATCCTAAAAAGGCTAGCGAAGAGGCATTTAAATACTGCGATACCCCATATGCTTGTGGTGCAGACCAGCTAAAATTAGTCCAAGATAAGGTGAAAAAATTTGTAGAAAAAGGTAATCTTGGGCCATTTGCTAATGCCTATTGGGGTCACTCTACTTATAAATTTACTCCAGAGCAAAATCTAATAGCCCTTAGCCACTATCTAGAGTGCTTAAGACTTCAAAGAACAATTGCTCAAGCTATGGCGGTATTTGGTGCTAAACAACCTCATCCACAAAGCCTTACAGTTGGTGGGGTAACTTGTGTAATGGATTTACAAAGTCCAGCAAGACTTGGTGAGTATATGGTTAAATTCCAAGAGATGGCTGATTTTGTCAATCGTGCTTACTGGCCTGATCTTGTAATGGCAGCTAAGGCCTATGCTAACGAGCCAAGCGTGGTAAATGATGTTGGAACTCCAAATTTACTAACATATCAAGATTTTCAAATTGGTGCTAATGAGTATCTATTTGATGGTGGATATATATTAAATGGCGATATATCTAAGGTGTTTGAAGTAGATGAGAGCAAAATTACTGAAGAGGCTACTCGCTCATGGTATAAAAATAATTCTCCACTTCACCCATACGATGGCGATACTACGCCAAATTATACAGGCTTTAAAGATGCTAAAACTCTTAATGCTAAAGGGGAGATGGAAGATACAAAAGTATTTGATATAGATGGCAAATATAGCTGGATTAAAGCTCCAAGGTATGACTCACTTCCAATGCAAGTTGGCCCACTAGCAAATATAGTTATAAATTACGCTAAAGGCAATAAAAATGTAGTGCCAGTAGTGGATAAATTCCTAGCTGAGACTGGACTACCTGTGAGTGCTGTATTATCAACTTTAGGTAGAACTGCGTGCAGAATGATCGAAGCAAAAATTATCGCTGATAATACCTTAAAAGCTCTAAATAATCTAATTGAGAATTTAAAAATAGATGATAGCACATGTGCTAAATACCAAATAGATCCAACAAAAGAGTATAAAGGTAGATTTATCGGTAATGTGCCTCGTGGTATGCTAAGCCACTGGTGTAGGATCAAAAATGGCGTTATAGAAAATTGGCAAGCAGTCGTCCCATCTACTTGGAATGCAAGTCCAAAAGATGCTAAAGGTCAAATGGGTAGCTATGAGGCTTGTTTAATAGGGTTAAAAATTTCTGATTTAAAACAGCCTTTAGAGATAATACGCAAAATTCACTCATATGATCCTTGTATAGCTTGTGCAGTTCATGTGATGGATACAAAAGGCAATGAATTAAGTAGCTATAAAGTCAATCCGAATTTAATCTAAGGGAGCAGATATGAAAAGTAGTAAAAAACATATCGCTGAGTATGAATTTAGCATAGGCTTACGCCTTACACATTGGATTAGAGCTATATCTATTGTGGTTTTAAGTATAAGTGGATTTTATATCGCTTATGTTTTTGTAAGTCCAGCTATCACAGGTGAGCCTATAAATTTTATGAATGCTAAATGGCGTGCCGTGCATCAGGTGGCTGGATTTATATTAATAGGTTGTTTTATATTTAAGACATATCTATTTTTCTTTGATAAACAAAGCCATATAGAAAGGGTGAGTGTAAAAAATGTTTTAAGCCCAAAAATTTGGATAGAGCAGATCAAATACTATCTATTTTTAGGTAAGCACCCACATATACAAGGGACATATAATCCACTCCAATTTGCCTCTTATATATTCTTTTATATTGTGCTTTTTGTTATATGCCTTACTGGCTTGATTTTATATGTAAATGTATATCACGAAGGGCTTGGTGGGTTGCTTTATACGCCTATGAGAGCTATCGAGGCTTGGATGGGTGGGCTTGCTAATGTGCGTCAAATTCACCACATTGCTATGTGGATTATCTTTATTTTTATGGTAGTTCATATATATATGGCTATATTTAATGCTATAAAAGGCAAAGATGGTGCTATGGATGCTATAATTAGTGGCTATAAATTCCCAAAAGAGAAGTAGATGCGTGTCCTAGTTTTAGGCATAGGGAATGTAATGTTCGCCGATGAGGGAGTCGGCGTTCATTTTGTTAAGATGATAGAGAATAACTTTAAATTCACTTCAGATCAGCATAGCTTAAAATTTGTAGATGGTGGCACCTTGGCTAATTATCTAACGCCGATAATGGCTGATAGTGATTATCTTATTGTTGTTGATTGTATCGATGCTGATGGCGGTCAGATTGGCGATGTATATTTTTTTGATTTTGAGGATATGCCAAAAAGTATAAATTGGTCTGGATCAGCCCATGAAGTAGAGATGCTTCAAACTATAGAGATGATGGATTTAGTAGGCGATAGACCAAAAACTAAGATAATTGGGGTGGTGCCAAAAAGGATTGAGCCAATGAGTTTTGAGCTAAGTAGTGAGATTTTAAATTCATCTGATTTGATGAGTAAGATAATCTTAAAAGAGTTAAAATCAATTGGTTTTGAGTATAATCAAATAGATAATAAAAATTTACAAGATATAGCAAATGAGTGGAAGAAGGAGCAGTTTTGATACTTTGCTTTGAATTTAGCTGCTCAAATGATGGGGCTATATTAGCATTTTTTTTAGATTTTTGGGCTAAAAAAAGTGCTTTAAAATACTCCATAACAAAAGAGCAAAAATATATTAAGTTATATATAGAAGGCGACGAAAAGGAGCTTGGCAAATTTAGTGATGAGTTTATATCCAAGGTTCCTAGTTCGATTTTTATCGAAGAAACCAAGGTTGTGCTAGGTGAGAAGCTGCCTATTAATAGTGAGTTTGAGTTTAATTTTAGCTATAAAAATATCACGCCATATACTTTAGAAAGTGGGATAAATGAGTTTGGATTTACTATAGATAATGAGCTTATAAATAGAGGTATAAAAGATATTTTAGATGGCAAAAAATTTATTTATGATGGCTATGAGATAACTAAATTTGATGGTTTTAATGCTGATTATTTAGTGCCTACTAATCTTAAAAACGCTGCGAAAATTTTTGTTTGCGATGAGAAGAGTTTGATCGCTTTGGCTAGTTTTGAAAAGCCTATAATGAGTCTTAGAGTTAATGCGATATACCGCACAAATCATAAAGACGCACCACTATATTTTGATCTTAGAAGTGCTTGGGATATTAATATTTATGAGATTGCTAAGGGTTTAAATGAAAAAGGGGTTAAATTTTTAGCTGTGAAAAGCTCTAAGAGTGATATGAAAATTTCAATCTTAGATGAGAGAATTTTGATTATTAATAGCGGAGAGTTTTTAGATGCGAAACAGCGTGAGTTTATAAACTCTTTTAGTGATAAAAATTATGCTCTTTTTGGGCTTTGCGTAAGTGAGTTTGGTCTAGCAAATTCCACCATAACAAGGGTATTTTTAAGCAAAAAAAATAGCGATTTTATCAAAGTGTATAAAGAAAATGATGAGTTTGATATGTTTAAAATAGAGCTACCAAAAAGCTTTGAAGAGATTTGGGATAAGATTGCTGAATTTGATGGTGGGGATAGATTATTAGCAAATTTCCAAAAAGAAAATAGATTGCCACAAGGCAAGATTGATCTGCCTAATAACTTCTATAGTCTATTTATGATTATTGATAAGATATTAGGCTACAATACTCAAATTCTAAATTATGCTAGAGATTATAGCGGACTTAAGGGTGTTAGGATTGATTTTAAGATGAGTGGTAAAAGTGAATTTGACTGGGCTAGAGCCATTAGAAGCACTATGAGCTTTAAGCTAGCTGGGGCTGATCCTAAGAATATTTCTTTTGGCTGTTTGGAGAGCTTGGCATTTTTCTTAAGCGATTTTGGCGATATACTCAAAGATGAGCTAGGCGCTACAAATATGATTTTTAGCGGTGCCTTATTTGAAAATCCAGTAATTGCAAATTTAGCCTTAAAGTTTTGTAACTCTAATTATCAAAGCAGATTTAGCGGATGTTATCCACTTGAGATTAGTTAAGATTGAAATTTATGGATTAGTTCAAGGGGTTGGTTTTCGTCCTTTTGTATATCAGCTTGCTACAAATTTAGGCTTAAATGGCATTGTATTAAATGATTCTAGCGGTGTAAAAATAGAGCTAAGTGGCGAGTTAGGCTTAATTGATGAGTTTATAAAATCCCTTAAAACTAAGCTACCGCCACTTGCTAGAATTGATAAAATTGTAGTAAGTGATGGCTGTAATATCTATAGTGATTTTAAGATTATTAGCTCTAAAGATAGCTATAAATTCGCACCCATTTTACCTGATTTTGCAATTTGTGATGAGTGTAAAAATGAGCTTTTAGATAGTAGCAATTATAGATATAACCATCCATTTATTAACTGCACAAATTGCGGACCAAGATTTTCTTTGATTAAAAGCTTGCCTTATGATAGAGCAAATACCACGATGGGTAAATTTAAAATGTGCGATAAGTGCGAAGCTGAGTATAAAGATCCGCTTAATCGCCGCTATCACGCTCAGCCCATAGCTTGTAAGAATTGTGGGTCAAGTCTAAGCTATAAAGATATGAGCGGTAATATTTTAAGCACCTACGAAAATGGGCTAAAAGATTGTGTAAATGCGATTAAAGATGGTAAAATCGTAGCGATTAAGGGAGTTGGCGGATTTCATCTAGTATGCGATGCCTTAAATCATCAAGCCATATCTACTCTAAGAGCTAGGAAAAATCGCCCTGATAAGCCATTTGCCATAATGTGTAAAGATATGGATATGGCAAAAAAATATGCCTATATAGATGAGAGTGAAGCTAGGATTTTAAACTCAAATTTAAAGCCAATAGTTTTATTAAATTCCAAAGATAAACTCCCAGATATAATCGCTAAAGATATCGGTAAAATAGGGATATTCTTGCCACCAACTCCGCTACATATCCTGCTTTTAAATATGCTAAATTCCCCAGTAATAGCCACAAGTGCAAATTTAAGCAAAGAGCCAATTATAAAAGATTATGAAACGCTTAAAGATAAATTGCGTAGGGTGTGTGATTTTGCTTTGGATAATGATAGGCAAATAGTAAATCCAAGCGATGATAGCATATGCTTTGCCCTAGATGAAAAGGCGATATATCTGCGAACTTCAAGAGGGTTAAAGCCATCTATTTTGCCACTAAATTTAAATGGCGACGCCCCTAAGGGCTGCTTTTTAGCACTTGGTGCCTTGATGAAAAATCAATTTGCTATTTATAAAAATGGATTGATATTTAGCTCTGTTTATATCGGCGATATGGGAAGTGTAGCGACAAAATTAAGATTTGATGAGTTACTAGAGAGCTTTAAGAGTATATATGGGTTTGAGTTTGATTTTGTTTTAGGGGACGCTCATCCGTATTTTGGATTTATAGATGATTTTGCGAAAAGTTATGAAATTCACAGAGTCTATCACCATCACGCTCACGCCTTAAGCGTTATGCTAGAAAATGGCATTAGCGGCGATGTGATAGCACTTAGCTTTGATGGGACTGGATATGGGAGAGACGCTACTATATGGGGTGGAGAGATTTTGAGATGCTCTAAGGGCGAATTTGATAGGATAATGCATTTTGATAGCTTTGATCTAATTGGCGGGGATAAGGCTATTAAAAATATATACTACCTAGCCTACGCAATAGCTAAAAAATACTCTTTAAATTCGCCAAAATTGGATAGATTAATACCTGAAATTCAAAAAGATAATCTAGATAAGATATTAAAAAATCAGATAAATACTATAAAATGTAGCTCTTTGGGTAGGATTTTTGACGCTTTTGCTTCTATAATTTTTGAGCTAAAATCTGTAAGCTATGACGCACAAGCTCCTATGATGGTTGAGGCTTTGTATGATGAGAGCTTGGATTTGGCTTATGAATTTAGTATAAATGATGGGATTATCAGCTATGAAAATGCCTTTAAAAAAGCCTTGGTAGATGAGCCTAGAATCGCAGCTACGGCATTTATAAATGGCTTAGCAAATTTATCCTTAGAGATAGCTAGTAGCTATAATCTACCTATTGTGCTTTGTGGTGGAGTATGGCAAAATAGGGCTTTGCTTAAAAAAACAATAGATAAATTTAAAGTAAATCAGATAGAGTATTATCTACCTATTAATGAGCCTATGAATGATTCAGCCATAGCGATGGGTCAAATTTACTTTGGTTTAAATATGCTTAGATATAATGATAAATTCTAAAATCAAAAGGAGACAATATGTGTAAAGATTGCGGTTGTAGTATGGGAAATGAGCATCACCATCATGACCATCCTGTTTTAAATGAAAAAAAGACGATAGAAGTAGTAGAAAAGATATTAAAAGATAATGATTATGAAGCAGAGCATAATAGGGCTCACTTAGATGAATGTGGGTTGCTTTGTATAAATTTGATGAGTAGCCCAGGTGCTGGAAAGACTACGCTTTTAGAGGCTACTATAAAGGCAAGTGGGCTTAGGATTGGTGTGGTTGAGGGGGATTTAGAGACTAATATGGACGCTAATCGCATTATAAATGCTGGTGGTAAGGCGTATCAGATTAGCACAGGGCAAACTTGCCATTTAGATGCTTTTATGGTTCATAATGGCTTACATCACTTGCCACTTAAAGAGCTTGATTTGGTATTTGTAGAAAATGTAGGTAATCTTGTTTGCCCAGCAAGTTATGATGTCGGTGCCCACATAAATGCTGTTTTAATCAGCGTGCCAGAAGGGAGCGATAAAATAGCAAAATATCCTGTTATGTTTAGGGTTGCTGATATAGTTATTATCACTAAAACTTCGCTTTTAGAGCATTTTGATTTTAATATTGACGAGGTTAAAAAAGAAGCTAGAAAGCTAAATCCAAAGGTTGATATTATAGAAGTAGATAGCAAGAGCGGGGCTGGAGTTGATAAATGGATAAATTATATTAAATTTAAAAAAGAGATTAGATAATGTGTCTTAGCATACCATCAAAAGTAATATCAATAGATGAGAATAATTTTGCCATAGTTGATACTATGGGAGTTAGGCGTGGAGTGAGTTTGGACTTGATAGCTGAGCCTGTATCGGTTGGGGATTATGTGCTTATACATGTGGGATTTGCGATGGAAAAGATCGATACTAAATATGCTTTAGAGAGCTTGGAGATTTATAAACAAATCGCAGATGATATGAGTAGTGGTAAAATATCAGCCGATGAAGGCGATATGGGTCTAGCAGCGTTGAAAGATTAAATTTAATAATTAGGCAGATAATGGATTTAATAAATAGTTTTAGAGATAAAGATAAGATTTTAGCCTTAAGCAAGATAATTAAACAAAGAAGTAAAAAGCCATTAAATATTATGGAGATTTGTGGCGGTCATACTCATAGTATAATGAAATTTGGTTTGCCTCAATTAGTAGGAGAGCATATCAATTTCATTCACGGCCCAGGATGTCCGGTGTGTATAATGCCTAGAAGTCGCATTGATGAGGCTATAGCAATTGCTAGTATAGAAGGGGTGATATTTTGCACTTTAGCTGATATGTTAAGAGTGCCCGGAAGTAAGGGCTCTTTAGCTGAGCTTAGGGCTGGTGGGGCTGATATTAGGGCTTTATACTCTCCACTTGATACAATCACAATAGCCAAAGAAAACCTAGATAAAAAAGTTGTATTTTTTGCTATTGGATTTGAGACTACTACTCCTATGAGTGCTGTGGTGGTAGAACAAGCCATAAATTTAAATTTACAAAATCTATTTATACATTTAAATCATGTAACAGTCCCAGCTCCAGTAAGGGCTATAATGAGCGATAAAGATGTGAAAATTGATGCATTTTTAGGGCCAAGCCATGTAAGCGTGATTACTGGTAGTAAGATATATGAAGAGCTTGCTAATGAGTTTAAGACCCCAATTGCCGTAAGTGGCTTTGAGCCTTTAGATTTGATGGATAGTATATTAAATTTAGTAAATCAACACCAAAACGGCACCTATAAAGTCTATAATGAGTATGCTAGAGTAGTTACCAAAGATGGTAATCAAAAGGCTAAAGAGCTGATAAATAGGTATTTTGAGCCGTGTGATTTTGAGTGGAGAGGGCTAGGCGTTATCAAAGATAGCGGATTAAGGCTAAGAGATGAGTTTGATTATTTAGATGCTAAAAAATATTTTAATATAGAAGTAGGCGAGTCTAAAGAATCCAAAGCCTGTATCTGTGGTGAAATTTTGCGTGGTAAGGCTAAGCCATATGATTGTAAGGTCTTTGGCAAGGTGTGTAATCCGCAAAATCCTATTGGTAGCTGTATGGTAAGCGGCGAGGGTGCTTGCGCGGCGTATTATAAATATAGTAAAAGAGGGTAGATGCAAAAGATAATGTTAGCTCATGGTGGTGGTGGGCAAGAGATGAATGATCTTATTAATGGGTTGATTTTTAAGATTTTTAATAATGAAATTTTATCGCAAAATAATGATAGTGCGATTTTAAATTTAAGCGGAAAACTAGCATTTAGCACTGATAGCTTTGTGGTAAGTCCTACTAAATTTCCAGGTGGAGATATTGGTAAAATCGCAGTTTGCGGGACGGCAAATGACCTAGCTATGGTAGGAGCCAAGCCTAGATATATTAGTTGTGCTTTAATCATAGAAGAGGGGCTTGATATAAATGAGCTTAAAGATATTTTATCTAGTATGAAAAGCACAGCTGATGAGGCTGGAGTAGCTATAGTTTGTGGCGATACTAAGGTTGTTAGCAAGGGAAGTTGTGATAAAATTTTTATCAATACCTCAGGCGTGGGAGAGATAATCAAAGAAGTTAGAATAGAGAATTTAAAAAGTGGCGCTAAAATTCTATTAAGTGGCGATGTCGGCAGACATGGTGCGGTGGTATTAGCAAGTAGAAATGAGCTAAGATTACAAAGCGATTTACAAAGCGATTGTAAGCCTTTATACAAAATTGTAGAAGCACTTTTAAATGCTGATATCACTCCTCTTGCTATGAGAGATGCTACTCGTGGTGGACTCTCGGCTGTATTAAATGAGTGGGCGAAGGCTTGTAAGCGAGATATTAAAATTAGCGAAGATAGTATCGCTGTGAGTGATGAGGTGATGGGGATTTGCGAAATTCTTGGCTTTGAGCCTTATGAGCTAGCTAATGAGGGAACCTTTGTTTTAGCTGTTGAGCCTAAAGATGAGATTAAAGCGGTTGAGATTTTAAGAGAATTTAACTCAAACGCAAATAGCATTGGCGAGATTTTAGATAGTAATAAATCAAATGTAATTATACAAAATAGCTATGGAGCCACTAGATTTATGGAGCCACCAAAGGGCGAGTTGCTACCTAGAATTTGCTAAAGGAGATATTATGCATGAATTAGCCATAGTTCAAGATCTGTTTAAGCTTTGCGAGACAAATGCGATGAAACATAATGCTACAAAGATAAGTAAAGTAGAGGTTGAGATAGGTAGATTAAGTGGAGTAGAAGCCCACTATTTACAAAGTGCGTTTGATGCTTTTAAAGCTGATACGATATGCTCAGGTGCCACACTCATAATCCATCCTAAAGATATTACCGTTAAATGTAATGAGTGTAGTGCTCAAAGTATCCTTGTAGAAAATGAATTTCTCTGTCCTAAATGCGGATCAAACTCCTTAGAGGTCATTAGTGGGGAGGATATGTATCTTATGCGTTTGGAGATGGAGTAGGGGGGGGGTATTTTATAATCTCAAATAACTCATCGGCAGTATAAGGCTGATGTAAGGTCGCATCGTCAAGACTACTAGCTATTTTATCATAATTAGAATTATCGCTTATGGTGATAATCTTAAATTTTTTGATTTTTTGCCACTCTTTGATTAAATTTATCTCACTATATGGTAGATTTTTGACTATTTTTGCTTGAATAAATAGAAAATCTGGCTTATATAGCATATCTATTATATGGTTTTTTACGCTCTCCCAGCTAGGATTTGGCTGGGTGGAGATACCATAAACACTAAGCTCTGCTACAAGCGTGAAAAATTCAGTTTGGCTCTCATATGCTATTAGGGCATTTTTTTGCATTACTGATTTTATATTTAATGGATTATTTAATTTATGCATTGTTATATTAAATGAAAAAATAGAGCTATTTGGCTTTGAGCTAAATTCAATCTTAGATCCAATTAAATTGGCATAATTTGAGGCGATATGGAGATATTTGTAGTTTATATTTTTATTATTATCATCAAGTGCGGTTTGGATTTCGTTGCTATTTATATTGGCTGATGTTTTGATTGAAATTTGATATTCATCTTTTGTTTTGGTTGGTTTTATGGATAATAAAATCGAGCTATTGCTTACACTTTTATTGACAAAGCATATGAGATTGTGCGTTATATTGGTGATGGCTTTAAAATTTGCACTAAAATATCTAGCCTGTCTTGGAGAGTAATTAAAGATTATTGAGTTATTATTTTGTGCGGCTTTTGCGTGAAGCACTTTAAAAAACAGCCCCAAACGCTTTATTATATCCCCGTTTTCTACCTTATTTTGGAAAAATACTAAATTTAATTTAGCTAAGTTTTTATTTTGTGTGTAGATTAGTTTTTGATTTCTATTTTTTACAGGGCGTCTATTGATAACTATTAATATTATGATTAATAAAAGTAAAATGCTAAAGGCTATATGCTCATTTGTCCCAATTGTCTGACTTGCCATTAAAATATCTGCTATAAAAAGTATAAATAATCTCATCATATCACCAACATTGCATCGCCATAAGAGTAGAATTTATATCCCCTATCTATGGCTTGTTTATAAATTTCTTTGACATTTTCTAAACCGACGAAACTCGCTACTAACATAATTAGCGTTGATTTTGGTAAATGGAAATTTGTTAGTAGATAGTTTTGTCTTTGCGGTGGATTTGCTGGATGTAAAAATAGATCGCACAAACCATCTTTTATACCGCTTTTATAAAAATACTCAACGCACCTAGTAACCGTAGTCCCAACGCCAAGAATTGCTCTATGGCTATTTATGGATTTTATAGCTTGATCGCTTATGGAGTAAATTTCACTATGAATTTTATGATCTCTGATATCGCTAGTTTCAACTGATTTAAATGTCCCAGCACCAACATGGAGAGTGATATATGAGATGTTGTGTTTGGTTTGTAGATTTTGTATCATCTCATCACTAAAATGCAAGCTCGCAGTAGGAGCGGCTACGGCGCCATCATTTTTGGCAAATACGCTTTGATACCATACTTCATCACTTTTTTCATCATCTCTTTTGATATAAGGTGGCAAGGGGATATGACCTATTTGATTTAGAATTTTATATAGTTTTGGGGTGTCTAAAAGCTCTTGATTTTGATAAAATTTGACAATTCTATACTCATCTAAAATCTCTATAACTTCACAGCTTAATCCCTTGTCAAATTCTAAAATCGCCCCAGCTTTTATGCGACCTTTGATTAGAGTGCTAAATTTGCCATCACCCAAAGGCTGATTAAGTAGCAATTCTACGGCTCCACCACTGCTTTTTTTACCATAAATTCTAGCTTTTACCACCTTTGTATCATTAAATATAATATCGCAATCTGGCAAAAAGTCCATCAAATCACCAAATTTAGCATGGGTTATTTTAGAGTTGTTTCGCTCATAAACAAGCAGATTTGCACTCTCTTTTGGCTTAGTAGGAGAGGTGGCGATGAGATGAGATGGTAGCTCGTAATCATAGCTACTTAACGCAAATATATCACTCATCATCGCTATTTTCTTCATCATCGGATTTTGGTGCTGGATTTACTAATTTGGCAATTAAAATTGATAAAGAGTAAAGTCCGATTAAAGGGATAGCAAGCATAAATTGGCTAAGCACATCAGGCGGGGTCATAATGGCTGCAAAAACAAATATCCCAACTATAGCGTATCTAAAAAATCTCTTCAAGCTATCATCTGTGATAACTCCGATTTTAGCTAGAAAAAATGTAACAACTGGAAGCTCAAAGCTAATCCCAAATGCCACTACAATTTTAGTAAAAAATCCTACATAATCCCCTATGCTAGGAAGTGCTTGAAATAGCGTTCCACCGAAATTTATAAGAAACGCAAAGCCAACAGGCACCACAAAATAGTAGCAAAATGCGGCCCCTACAATAAACATAATTGTAGCACTTAAAACAAATGGAATTACATATTTTTTCTCATTTTCATATAGTCCTGGAGCGACAAATAGCCAAAATTGCCAAAAGATAATAGGTAAAGCAAGCAAAAGTCCAGCAAAAAATGCCACCTTCATCGCTGTAAAAAATGGCTCCGCAACTTGAGTGAAGATAATATTGCTACCATTTGGCAGTGCAGCCTTAAGCGGTGCGGTCATAAAATCAAGCAAAGGAGCCCAAAAGTTAAAACATATAATAAAGCAGATTATTACAGATATAGCACTAATTAATAGGCGTTTTCTAAGCTCGATTAAATGTGGTCTTAAATCTTCAAACATTATGCCTCTTTTGCTTTTTGAATTTCATCTGGTTTATCTATTTTATTATCTATATCATCTGGGTTATTTGCTACTATATTTTTGGGCGGTTGTGAAGAGCTATCTTGATCTAGCTCCAATCCGGCATTTAATTTATTAATCGGATTGAGATTTGAGATTTCATTTTGAATATCAGCTAGGGATTTTTGCGTTGAGTTGTTAATGCTATTTATATTGCTTTTTAGCTCATCAAGCTCTTCAAATGTGAGCTTTTTCCTTACTCCATCTATACCGTTAGCTAGGCTATCTTTATACTTTTTGGCATCTTCTTTTAGTTCAGCGATCTTTATCTCTTGCTCAAAAGTGCTTTTAGCTCCGTTAATAGTCTGTTTAAAAACCTTAAAAAATTTAGCTATATTTACCATTGCACTTGGTAGTTTATCAGGACCTAAGACTATGACAGCGACAACGGCGATTATTATTATCTCGCTGATTCCCATTCCAAACATATAAATTCCTAAATTTAAATTTGGTGAGTATTTTACAATTTTTTTGCTTAATAGATATTGATTTTATTTGGATGGATAGTAAAGCCCTTTTGGGGCTTTGGATTATTTATCTCTTAGACCTAGCTCTGCTATTAGCTTAGTGTAAGTTTCATATTTAGTAGCTTTAAGATATTTTAGTAATCTCTTGCGGCGACCAACTAATTTTAATAGACCTAGTCTTGAGCTAAAATCTTTTTTATTTACTTTTAGATGTTCTGTAAGCTCTGCTATTCTTGTAGTAAGAAGTGCTATTTGAACTTCTGAAGAGCCTGTATCTCCACTTTTTCTAGCAAATTTTGCAACTATTTGAGCTTTCTTAGCCGTATCTAAAGCCATATTTGACCTCCTGAGCGGTATATAAAATTGAGCGGAAATTATAGCATAATAACCCAAAAATTTGCTTAAAAATCATTTTTGATTTATAAATTAAAATTATGAAATTTAGCTATATTAAATTTCGAAATTTTTACTTAAGTTTTATTTATTTTTTGCTAAAATCAAAAAATTTTTATCACTAAAGGTATTATTATGGATTATAAAGATACTCTTTTATTACCATTAACTGAATTTGCTATGCGGGGCAATTTGCCGCAAAATGAGCCAAAAAGATATGCTAAATGGGATGAGAATAGAGTCTATGAAAAGATGAAAAAATCTAGACAAAACGCCCCTATAAACTTCAATATCCACGATGGCCCTCCATATGCTAATGGCCATCTTCATATCGGCCATGCTTTAAATAAAATTTTAAAAGATATAATAATCAAAACTCACTATTTTTTTGGAGAGAGCGTTAGATTTACTCCAGGTTGGGATTGTCATGGATTGCCAATAGAACAGCAAGTAGAGATAAAGCTTGGGGATAAAAAAAAGAGTATGAATACAGCTGCTATTAGAAGTGAATGTAGGAAGTGGGCTGCTGAATTTATAGATATTCAAAGGGCTGAGTTTAAATCTCTTGGGGTAGTTGGGGATTGGGAAAATCCATATATGACTATGAAGTATAAATTTGAAGCTAATATATATAGAACCCTGTGCGAAGTGGCTAAAAAGGGGCTTTTAATAGAAAGAAGTAAGCCGGTATTTTGGAGCTGGGCAGCTAGAAGTGCTCTTGCTGAGGCTGAAGTGGAGTATGCTAATAAGGAAGATTATAGCTTATATCTAGCATTTAAATTAAGCCAAGAAGCCGCTAAAGCAATTGGGGTTGAAGATGCAAAGGCAGTTATATGGACTACCACTCCATGGACACTAGTGGCTAATCAAGCAATTAGTTTAAATCCAAATGAAATTTATTGCGTTACTAGCGAAAAGCTTATTTTTGCTAAGCCTTTGCTTGAAGCATTAGTAGCTCAAGGCATTACAAATGGGGAGATAATCAAAGAATTTAAGCCACAAATACTAGAGAATTTAACCGCTATAAATCCGCTAAATGGTAGAAAATCCATATTTATCCTTGGAGAGCATGTCTTGATGGATGGTGGGACTGGGCTAGTTCATACCGCACCTGGTCATGGCGAGGATGACTATTTTGCTAGTCTTAGATATGGTATAGAGGTTATTATGCCTGTTGATGAGGCTGGACTTTATGATGAGACTTTAAGACATAAAGGATTATTACCAAAAGATATAGTAGATGAGTTTGTAGGTTTGCATATCTTTAAAGCAAATGATAAGATTATCGAGCTTTTGGGCGATTGGGTTATAAAAGTTAGTAAATTTACCCATAGTTATCCATTTTGTTGGAGAACTCACAAGCCTGTAATTTATAGAGCAACTAAGCAGTGGTTTATAGCTATGGATGAGCCAAAATTAGGCGGTAAAACCTTGCGTCAGATCGCACTTGAGGCTTTAAATAGCGTTAAATTTTATCCAGAAGCTGGTATAAAAAGAATAACTTCAATGATAGAAAATCGCCCAGATTGGTGCATTTCTCGTCAAAGAGATTGGGGTGTGCCGATTGCATTTTTTAGGCTTAAATCTACTAAAGAGGTTATTTTCGATAGTGAAATTCTAGAGCATATTGCTAAAATTTTTGATGAAAATGGAGCCGATGCTTGGTGGAGTATGAGTATTGATGAGTTACTACCAAGTGGGGCTAAATTTAAAGCTGATGAGCTAGAGAAAGTTAGCGATATTTTAGATGTTTGGTTTGATAGTGGCTCTACTTGGAATGCTGTGCTAAATAGCGATGATTACGACGCTGGAGAGTATAGTGCTAATATGTATCTAGAAGGTAGCGATCAGCATCGTGGGTGGTTTCAAAGCTCTTTATTGCTAAGTTGTGCAGTAAATGAAAAAGCCCCATATAAAAGCGTTTTAACGCATGGATTTACCGTGGATAAAAATGGTGAAAAGATGAGTAAATCCAAAGGCAATGTCATAGCCCCGGATGCGGTAGCCAAGGAATTTGGGGTGGAAATTTTGCGTTTATGGGTAAGTTTAAGTGATTACTCAAGCGATTTAAAAATTGGCAATGATATATTAAAGCAAGTTGCTGAGCAGTATAGAAAAATTCGAAATACCATAAGATTTTTACTAGCAAATGTGAGTGATTTAAAAGAGTTAAATTATGAATTTGGCTTACTTGATAGATGGATTTTAGGCAAAGCTAGTAGCTGTTTTAAAGAGGTAAGTAGCTGTTTTAAAAACTATGAATACTCTAAAGGATTTAATATTTTATTAAATTTCTTAAGTGGTGATTTGAGTGGAATTTACCTAGATGTCTGTAAAGATAGATTATATTGCGATTCTTTAAATAGCACTAAAAGAGCTAGCTCACAAACTGCTATGGTGATTATTACTAAGGCGCTTTTACCGCTGATTGCACCGACTCTTACATATACAGTTGATGAGGTTATGGAGTATGCACCTAGCATTATAAAAGCTCAAGCTAATGATGTTTTTGATCTAGTTTATGAAGATATTGAATTTAAGCTTGAAGTAGATGATGAGCTATTAAAACAGAGCAAAGAGAAATTTAATGAGATAATAGATAATCTTAAAAAAGATAAATTGATAAAATCCACTCTTGAGCTAGAAGTTCAGACTAATAGTGATTTAATCCTATCTTTTAATAGCGATGAAGTTGCGGATTGGTATATGGTAAGCAAGGTTGGAGGCTTTAGGATTGGTAGTGAGATTTTGGCTGAATTTATAGTAGGAGACCATAGATTTATCATAGCCAAATCAGATGGATATAAATGTCCAAGATGCTGGAAATTTAGCGCTATTAGCGATAATTGCTTGTGTGATAGATGTTCTGAGGTGATGAGTGTTAAGTGAGCCAGTAGGAGCTGTGACTATAGTTGTTACTATAGGGATTTTGCTAGGTATAACAGCGGTTGGGGTAGTTTTGGTTAATAAGTATAAGGAGAAAGAGTGATAAGTCTAAAAGAAGCTATAAAGCTAAGTTCTAGCGACCTAGATGGACTTCGCAAAGAGCTAATTGAAAAGATAAAAGCAACTAAAAATATAGGCGCTTATGTAGAGCAGCTAACTAATAGCGATATTGATGAGAGTTTTGTTGGCGTACCGATCGCTATTAAAGATAATATTCAAGTCAAAAATTGGAATATTACTAGTTGCTCAAAGATCTTACAAGGGTATAAAGCGCCATATAACGCAACGGTTATAAATAAGCTAATTGCTTCTGGTCTAGCGCCATTTGGTAGGACTAATATGGATGAATTTGCTATGGGTAGCACCACTGAAAGCTCATATTATGGTAAAACTCTAAATCCACTTGATCACACTAGAGTTCCAGGCGGAAGTAGTGGTGGAAGCGCAGCGGCCGTAGCAGCCGGTATAGCTATAGCGGCTCTTGGTAGTGATACGGGTGGTAGCATACGCCAACCAGCGGCGTTTTGCGGTTGTGTGGGGTTTAAACCTACATATGGTAGAGTCAGTAGATATGGACTTAGTGCCTATTCTAGTAGCTTAGATCAAATAGGGCCAATTACGCAAAATGTAGAAGATGCGGCTATTTTGTATGATATAATCGCTGGATATGATAAGTTAGATAGCACAAGTGCTAATATCGAATTTAACGCTACTGCGCCCAATTTAAATCCAAATAGAAAATTAAAAATCGCCGTTATCAAAAACTATGTTGATGAGGCTAGCAAGCCTGTGAGAGATGCTTTAAATTTAACTATAGAGAAGCTTAAAAACGCTGGTCATGAGATATGCTATAAAGATTTAGCCAACTCCAAATACAATATAGCAGCTTACTATATAATTGCTACGGCTGAAGCTAGTGCGAATTTAAGTCGCTATGATGGCGTAAGATATGGCAATAGAGCCTTGGCTGATACTTTAGGGCAGATGTATGCTAATACTAGAGGCGAGGGCTTTGGTGCTGAAGTTCAGCGAAGAATGCTACTTGGGACTTTTGTTTTAAGTAGTGGGTATTACGATGCTTACTATATCAAAGCACAAAAGGCAAGGGCTTTTATCAAGCGTGAATATGATGAGATTTTAAGCGAGGTAGATATAATCTTAATGCCAGTAGCTCCATCTGTAGCATATAAATTTGGCGAATTAAAAGACCCTTTGAGTGCGTATCTAAGTGATATATATACAATTGGAGTAAATTTAGCAGGGTTGCCAGCTATTACTGTGCCAGTAGCAAGTGATGAAAATGGGCTAAATATCTCAGCTCAATTAATAGGCGCAGCGTGGCAAGAGCAGGTGGTTTTAGATGCGGCTTTAAATTTAGAGAATATAGTAAAAGGAAAGTAAGATGAAAATCGTAAAAAGAGCCTTGACATTTGAAGATGTTTTGTTAGTGCCTCAATACTCAGATATTTTACCAAAACAAGTAGATATAAAATCTAAATTTAGCAAAAATATTGAGCTAAACATACCTGTAGTTTCAGCTGCGATGGATACGGTTACTGAGCATAGAACGGCTATTATGATGGCTAGGCTTGGGGGCATTGGGGTTATACATAAAAATATGGATTTAGGGTCTCAAGTAAAAGAGGTTAAAAAGGTCAAAAAAAGCGAAAGTGGCGTTATCATGGATCCTATATCTATCACAGCTGAAGCTAGTATTAAAGAGGCTTTGGAGCTAATGAGTGATTATAGAATTTCAGGTGTGCCAGTAATTGATGAAAATAGGGTATTAATAGGGATTTTGACAAATCGTGATTTAAGATTTGAAAATGACTATAGTAAAAAA
Source organism: Campylobacter sp. RM19073 (assembly GCF_024723495.1). Taxonomy (NCBI): domain Bacteria; kingdom Pseudomonadati; phylum Campylobacterota; class Epsilonproteobacteria; order Campylobacterales; family Campylobacteraceae; genus Campylobacter; species Campylobacter sp. RM19073. The sequence goes on from NZ_JANQCT010000004.1 coordinate 42,256, forward strand.
GTAGGCGAGGTCATGACTAAAGCTCCGCTTATTACCGCTCCACTAGGATGCACACTAGATGATGCACAAAAGATATTTTCAACCAACAAAGTAGAAAAGCTCCCTATAGTCGATGATAGCGGTAAATTAGAGGGTTTAATAACCATTAAAGATCTTAAAAAACGAAAAGAGTATCCAAATGCTAATAAAGATAAATTTGGTCGCCTTAGAGTAGCTGCAGCCATTGGAGTTGGGCAGATAGATAGAGCAAAAGCTTTGGCTGAAGCTGGAGTTGATGCTTTAGTTATGGACTCAGCTCATGGTCATAGCAAAGGGATTATAGATACTCTAAAAGAGATTAAATCCTTAATAAGTGGAGTAGATATAATAGTAGGCAATGTAGCTAACCCAAAAGCGGTAATTGATCTTATAAAAGCTGGAGCTGATGGGGTAAAAGTTGGCATAGGTCCAGGCTCGATATGCACTACTAGAATTGTAGCTGGAGTTGGGGTGCCTCAAATTACGGCTATTAGTGATTGTGCTGATGCGGCTAAGGAATTTAATATCCCAATCATCGCTGATGGTGGTATAAAATATAGTGGCGATTTTGCCAAGGCTTTAGCAGCTGGTGCTAGCTGCATTATGGTAGGAAGCTTGCTTGCAGGGTGCGATGAGAGTCCAGGTGAGTTAGTAACATTCCAAGGGCGTCAATATAAGAGCTATAGAGGTATGGGAAGTATCGGAGCTATGACAAGAGGAAGTAGCGATAGATATTTTCAAGAAGGCACCGCTCAAGATAAGCTAGTGCCAGAAGGGATAGAGGGTCGTGTGCCATATGCTGGGACAATCCGTGATGTGATCCATCAGTTAATTGGTGGGTTAAGAAGCTCAATGGGGTATTGTGGTAGTAAGGATATTAAAACCTTCCAAGATAAGGCTGAGTTTGTAGAGATCACAAGTGCAGGGCTAAAAGAGAGCCACGCTCATGATGTTATAATAACTCAAGAAGCACCAAATTATAGAGTAAATTAGTGGAAATATATAGAGCTGTAGAGCATTTTGATGAGCCGTTGCATTTAGAGAGTGGGCGAATTTTAAGCGAATTTGATTTAGCTTATGAGTGCTATGGTAAGTTAAATGAGAATAAGAGTAATGTTATAGTAGTTTGCCACGCACTTACTGGATCGGCTCACGCTGCTGGTATCCATAAGGGAGATAGAAAGCCTGGTTGGTGGGATGGCGTAATAGGTGATAATAAGACGATTGATACTACTAAATATTTTGTGATTTGCGTAAATATTTTGGGTAGCTCATTTGGCTCTACTAATCCTTTAAGCATAGAGCCAAGCACGAAAAAAGAGTATAGACTACGATTCCCTGTCCTTGTAATTAGCGATGTGGTTAGGGCGCAGATGAGGCTATTTGATAGGCTAGGAATCAAAGAGGCGTATGCGGTTATAGGTGGGAGCCTTGGGGGTATGCAAGCTTTGTGCTTTGCTATAGAGTTTCCAAATTTTGCCAAAAGAGTGATAATGCTAGCGACTACTTATGCTACTAAGGCGTGGGCTATTGCTTTTAATAAAATTGCGATTGAGGGCATAGTAAAAGATCCAAATTTTAAAGGCGGATACTATGATAAAGATGATATAGAGGCAAATGGCTTAATAGGAATGGCACTTGGTAGAATGGCTGGGCATATTAGCTTTTTAAGTCCTGCTACGATGGATAAAAAATTTGGTAGAAAATATGTAGAAACAGATGGATTATATGAGCTTTTAGGAAGGTTTGAAGTCGATAGATATATGGAGTATAATGGCAATAACTTCCCCAAAAGATTTGATCCACTATCATATCTATATGTTATAAAGATGATGAATAACTTTGATTGCACTAGGCATTATGGCTCACTTAATGAGGCTTTAATGCTTACTCGTGCTAGACTTACATTTATCTCATTTAGCGGAGATATTTTATTTCCACCGAATTTAATGCTTGAGATGTATGAGGCTTTAGTTAGTATAGGGCAAGGGCATAGAGGTAGATATATATGCGTTGAGAGTGATTATGGGCATGATTCATTTTTAGTAGAGATAGATAAGATAGAAGAGCATATTAAAAGGGCGTTAGATGAGTGAAAATTTTGAAAGTAAGATTGAGAAAATTGAGAAGCTTTTAGAGAGTTTAAATGATGAGAATTTAACTCTTAGTGATAGCGTGAAGTTATATAAAGATGGATTGAAATTAGTTAATGAAGCAAGGGCTATGCTAGAAAATGCTAAGCTTGAGATTACTCAAATAGGAGAAGAGAGTGAGTAGGGTTGCGGCTTTACAGCTACACACTTTGGCTATGAGTGATTCTAGGATTGATCACTACTTAAGCTTAGCAGCTAAGGGTGGGGCTAGCGTGGTTGTGCTTGGCGAGTATGTGATAAATTCATTTTTTAATGATATTATCAAAATGCCTAAATCTATGATAAAAGAGCAAAGCGAGCAAAAAAAGAGTAGTCTTCTAGCTATGGCAAATAGATATAATCTAACGATAATCGCTCCACTTTTACAAGTTAAAGGCAAAGAGTGTAAAAAGGTAGTAGCGAAATTTAGCCCACAAAGCACAAAATATGAAGAGCAAAATATCTTAATAGATTATCCGCACTGGAATGAAGCGAAATTTTATTCTAAAAAAGAGAGTTTTGGGATAATGAGCTTTAGCGTTGATAGGATTAAATTTGGCGTTATTTTTGGATTTGAGGCACATTTTGATCGTATTTGGGCTGAGATTGTGGCTAAGAAGATTGATTGTGTTTTATTACCAAGTGCTTGTGCTTTAAACTCTAGTAGTCGCTGGAATGAGCTTTTAAAGATGAGAGCATTTACAAATAATGTATATATTGTCCGCGTAAATAGACTAGGTAAGACTAAATTTGATGATATTGAGAGTGAGTTTTATGGGCAAAGTATGCTTATCAATCCGCATGGAGAGATTGAAAATAGCTTAGATTCAAATGAGGGAATGCTAATGTGTGATATTGATAAAAAGCTGATTTTACAAGCTCGTTCAATATGGAAATTTAGACAAAAAGCTGAAGCTTTATTAGGATTAAATATATGAAAAAGGTGCATTTTATCGGTATTGGTGGGATTGGGATTTCAGCTATTGCTAGATTTTTAAAAGAGCGTAATTTTATAATTAGTGGCTCTGATATAGCTGATAGTCCCACTACTAAAGAGCTTAGAGCTAGTGGTATGAAGATTACCGTCCCACACTGCGAAAGTGCTATAGATGATCCTGATTTTGTCGTTTATAGTGCAGCTATTAAAAGTGATAATGTGGAGCTTGTAGAGGCTAGGAAGCGTGGTATTGAGTGCTTATCTAGAAAGGAGGCTTTGCCGTTTATTTTAGAGGGCAAAAGGGTATTTGCCGTAGCTGGAGCGCATGGTAAAAGCACCACTTCAGCTATGCTAGCTTCTCTTATGAAAGGTAGCGCTATAATAGGTGCTATAAGTAAAGAATTTGGCTCAAATATGAAGTATGAAGCTAGTGAGGATCTGATATTTGAAGCTGATGAGAGCGATAGTAGCTTTTTAAATTCAAACCCATTTTTAGCCGTTGTTACAAATGCTGAGCCAGAGCATATGGAGCATTATGATAATGATATGGATAAATTTTACGCTGCTTATAAGGGCTTTTTAGAGCGTGCTAAGATTAGGGTTATTAATGCTGAAGATAGCTTTTTAAGCACGATTAAGATGGACGCAATTAGATTAGAAAAAGGCGATATAACCAATCTTCAAATGGTGCTTAGAAATTATGAGCCATATACTAGCTTTCATCTTAAAGGTCTTGGTAAATTTGAAGCTTGGGGCATGGGAGAGCATATTGCTATTGATGCTAGTCTTGCTATTTTGGCTGCTAATTCTATAATTGGCCTTGAAGAGATTAGAGAAAATCTTAAGAAATTTAAAGGGATTAAAAAGCGATTTGATATATTAGTAGCTAATGAGAAATTCGCTCTAATAGATGACTATGGTCATCATCCAACCGAGATTAAAGCGACTTTAAAGAGTGCTAAGGAGTATGCGAAACTACTTGGGCTTGAGAGTATTACAGCGATATTTCAGCCACATAGATACTCAAGGTTATTAGCAAATTTAGATGGATTTAAAGAGTGTTTTGATGAGGTTGATGAGCTTGTGGTATTGCCTGTTTATGCTGCTGGAGAGGAGCCAAATAATATAGATTTAAAGAGCGAATTTAAGGGTGCTTTATTTGCCGATACTATCAAGCGAAATGGCGATAGTATTGAATTTTTTGATAATTTTGGTGTAAAGCATAGTTTAGCTAGCGGACTTGTCATTGGGTTTGGTGCTGGGGATATTAGCTATCAGCTTAGGGGTGAGAGATGAGAATTTTACTTTTTTTAGTGCTTATCCTTGCTGTTTTAATTCTTCTTGCTATATCTAATGATAAATTAAATTTAAAATCCAAAATATCTATTTTAGTAGTTTGTGTAGTTGTATTTTTAGCTGGTTTTATATATAACCAAAATGATAATAAAAGAAGCAATGATATAAAGGAGCTTTTGTATAAATTCAACGCAAATGAGAGTATAAAATGTGGGGATTATAATATCACTAATTCTAAATTTAATTATGAATTTGGCACTAGTAGCTTTGTCTCAAAAGAGCAAAATGGTATCATAATACCTATAGAAAAATGTTTAAAGGAGAACTAATGTCTATTTTATTTGAACCTATTAAAGTTGGGAATTTCACACTACCAAATCGTATAGCTATGCCACCAATGTGCGTTTATAAAGCAAGGGATTATAGCGGATTGCCACGATGTTTTCATAGATTACACTATCCGGCTAGATCGCTTGGCGGAGTGGGATTTATCATAGTTGAGGCTACGGCTGTATCGCCAGAGGGTTGTATATCTAAAAATGATTTAGGTCTATGGAGTGATAATCAGATAGAAGCACACGCTAAATTAAACTATGAAATTAAAAAATATACCACTCAAACCACAGCCATTCAGCTAGGACACGCTGGAGCTAAGGGGACTTGCGATAATATACTAAGCCCTAGCGGTATATGCTTTAGCCCTGAATATGACCGCCCAAAAGAGCTAACTACTCAAGAGATTTATGAGATTGTAACGAAATTTAAAGATGCCGCCATAAGGGCTAAGGCTGCTAATTATGATATTGTGGAGATTCACGCAGCTCATGGGTATTTGATTAGTGAGTTTTTAAGCCCATTAACCAATAAAAGAGATGATGACTTTGGTGGAAGTATAGATAATAGAATGCGACTTTTAAGCCTAATTGCTCAAGAGATAGCTCCGATTATTCCATTTGGCGTGCGTATTAGTGCTGATGATTGGGAAGTAGGTGGTAATACTATAGAAGATAGCAAAATAGTAGCTAAAAAGTGTGCTGATTTAGGTGCGTGCTATATCAGCGTATCAGCTGGTGGAGTGGTATCTAAGCCAAGTTTATTGCCAGAGATTAAGCCCCTTTATCAGGCTAATTACGCTAAGGCTATTAAAGAGGTTGTGGGTATCCCTGTTATTGGAGTGGGGTTGATTACCACAAAAGAGCAAGGCGAGGAGATGATCGAGGGTGGATATTGTGATATTGTAGCTTATGGTAGGGAGCTTTTACGCAATCCAAATTTCGCACTATACGCAGCTGCTAGTGAGGGCAAAAGTGAGCTTATAGACTTCTCATACCAAAGGGCGTTTTAAAATTAAATTTTGTCAAATTTATCCAAATTTGACAAAACTATTTAAATAGACAATACAAATTAAATAGACAATACAAAAAGGAAAACAATGGAAAACCACCTAATAAACGATATTAAAGAGCATTTTAGCACTCTTATAACTGCTAGAAGTCTAGCAGTGAGTAATGATAAGAGAATTCTAGAATTCCTACTAGAAAAATCGCAGTATAAAGATGAGTATAAAGAGAGATTTTTTGAAAATCTTTGTGGAGCAATGATTTTTAAAAAAGATGATTTTTTAAATTTTTTAGATTTGAGATTGCTTAGTGCTAGTTATACAAGTTTTTCAAATAAAATTGGTCTTGGGGTAGCAGAGAAAAAATTTCTTAAAAATAGCCAAGATATCGTGCTAAATTTTCCTTTTAAAGATTGTGTATTAAAAGGCGGACAAAGCAAAGATGAGGATAAAAGCACGGAGCTATTTTTTAATAATATCTTAGCTAAGAGTGAGATTGATGTGTTATTTAGCCCAAAAGTGTTAAATAACTTTGAGCTTATAGGGGGGGGGCAGAACGATACTTTAGAAAATGTGCTTAAAAACAAGCCAAATTTACTTATAAAAGGTAACAATCTAATCGCCCTTCACACTCTAAAAGAGTATTTTCGCCACCAAAGCGAACAAAACAAAGTCAAACTCATCTACATAGACCCACCTTATAATACCGGTAGTGACAGCTTTAACTATAACGATAGATTTAACCACAGCTCGTGGCTTACCTTTATGAAAAATCGCCTAGAAATCGCAAGAGAGCTTTTAAGAGATGATGGCGTGATTTTCGTGCAATGCGATGACAATGAACAAGCGTATTTAAAAGTGCTTATGGATGAGATTTTTGGTAGGGAGAATTTTGTGGCATGTTTAATTTGGCAAAAGAAAAAAGGCGGTTCGCAAGACTCTGAAAATTTCGCAAAAGAACACGAATATATTTTATGTTATAAAAAATCAACTTGGCAAATAAAAAATACAACTGAAAAATATGAAGAAAACGAATTTACAAAAATAATAAATAATAAAAAAGCTAAAATTTTAAAACTTGAAAAATGGGGTGCAGGTTCATTAAGAATTGATGCTCCGACATTATATTATCCAATAAAAGACCCAAACGGCAATGATTTTTATCCTATTGCTCCAAACGGAGAATGCGGAAGATGGCGAAAAAAGCCTGAAAATTTAGACAAAGACCATATTTTTTGGCAAGAAAATTCAAAAGGTCGTTTAACGCCTTATGAAGTTATCTATTTTGATGAAGTAAATGAAAAAACAATAAAAACAAGAACTATATTCACAGAATACGGAACTACAACAGATGCAACAAAAGAAATTCAAGTATTATATGGAAATAAATTATTTGCCACACCAAAGCCTGAAGCCTTAATAAAAAGAATTATAGAAATATCCACGCAAGAAAACGACCTAGTCCTAGACTTCTTTGCTGGCTCTGGCACTACACTAGCAGTGGCACATAAGATGAAAAGACGCTATATAGGCATAGAGCAAATGGAGTATATTAAAAGCATTACAAAAGAGAGATTAAAAAAGGTGATTGAGGGCGAGCAAGGCGGGATTAGCAAAGCTGTAAGCTGGAGTGGCGGTGGAAATTTAATTTACTGTGAATTAGCCAGTTTAAATGCCAAATTTATAGAAAAAATAGAAAATTCAAGCGATGAAAATGAGCTAAATCAAATTTATGAAAATTTACAAAAATTAGCCTTTATCGATTATAAAGTGGATATACAAAATGATTTAAAAGATGATGAATTTTCAAATTTAGATTTTACAAACAAAAAGAGAATTCTCAAAAAATGCTTAGATAGAAATATGGATTATATCCCTTATGCTGATATAGATGATAGCGAGTATAAGATAGATGAGAGAGCTAAAAAGCTAAATAAAATATTTTATGGAGAAAATGATGGGTAAATTATATGAAGAGATAATCGCTGAATATGGCAAAAAGCCCTTAAGAGATATGGAGATACCAAATCATATAAGAGATAATATCAGTAAAGAGCTTCGCCCATATCAAATAGATGCTATAAAATACTACCTAGCAAACAAACAAACGCTAAATAAAAATCATCTAATGTTTAATATGGCAACAGGCAGTGGTAAAACGCTTGTAATGGCGGCTTTAATGCTTGATTGCTATAAAATGGGATATAGAAATTTTGTCTTTTTTGTCAATAGCACGGCGATTTTAGAAAAGACAAAAGCGAATTTTTGTGATATTTTCTCATCAAAATATCTCTTTGCTAATGAAATAAACATAGATGGCAAAAGAGTAGAGATAAGGGCGATTAGCAATTTTGATGAGAGTGATGAAAATGCTATAAATATCTATTTTAGCACTATTCAAGGGCTTTTTAGCCTTTTTAAAGATGAGAAGGAAAACTCTTTAACTCTTAAAGATTTACAAAATTATGAGATTGTATTTTTAGCTGATGAGGCTCACCACTTAAATAGTGAAACCAAAAATAAGCTAAGCTCAAGCGAACAAGATAACAAAGATGGCTGGGAGAGCATAATAAACAAAGCCTTTAATAGCCACGCAAATAACCTAATGCTAGAATTTAGCGCTACGATACCAAATGATAGAAAAGTCTTAGCAAAATATGAAGATAAGATTGTTTATGAGTATGCTTTAAGGGAGTTTTGCTTAGATGGATACTCAAAGAGAATTTTTCTAGTCAAATATGATGATACAGAGCTAAAGGCAAGATTTTTAGGGGCTTGCTTGCTTAGTGCTTATAGGGAGCTTTTAGCAAGGGAAAATCATATAGAGTTAAAGCCAATAGTGCTATTTAAAAGCGAAAGTATAAATCTCTCAAAAGAAAATCAGAATTTATTTAATGAGATACTTCAAGAGTTAAATGGTGATGATATAAGTGAATTTTATAATAATATAGATGATGGCGATGAGCTATTTAAATATAGCTTGGAGTTTTTTAAACAAAATTATAATGAGAGCTTTGCTGAGATTTTGGCTAATCATATAAAAATAGCTTTTAAAAACATTTATCAGCTAAACGCAAATGATGAAAAGGAGATAAAAGACTATCAAATAAAGCTAAATACACTTGAAGATAAAGAAAATGTAATAAGAGTAATTTTTGCGGTAGATAAGCTAAATGAGGGCTGGGATGTGCTAAATCTATTTGATATAGTAAGGCTTAGCTCAGCAGTAGCTAAAAATACAGCAAAAACAACTACAAAAGAAGCTCAGTTAATAGGTCGTGGTGCTAGATATTTTCCATTTGGCTGTGGAGATGAAAAATATAAGCGCAAATATGATAAGGGGATTTCAAACGAGCTTACAATGCTAGAACGACTTAGCTACCACGCATTAAATGATGTGGAGTATATAGAAAATATAAGAAAAGAATTAAGAGAGCAAGGGCTAGTTTTGGGTGAAAAAAGTGGGATTTTGGAGCTAAAGCCTAGCAAAAAAGCCAAAGAAATCACCAGTAAAAATGATATTTATTATGTGAGTAATGAAAAAATTGTGCATGGTAGCCAGACACTTTTTGATTTTGATATGGTAAAAATGGGCTTAGGGGATATAGAAATACCATATATCGCTCAAGATATAAGCAATAATGAAGAAAAGTTTGATAATAGCCAAGAGATAAAAGATGAGCGCTCTCAAAAAGTTTTTGAAGTGGGCGAAAAAATCGAGTATAAAATATTTGCTAAGGCTATGAATATTTTAGAAATTGATATGGAAAAAATTAAAATTTATGATAAAAATTTAAATAGCAAGAGAGAATTTTACGATAAAGCTCTTTCTAATCTACGGCTAAATTTTAATAAAAAACAAGATTTTAGCAAGGCTACAACTAGGCTTGAAATCGCAAAATACATTTTAAATAATTATAAAGAATTGATAAATAAAACGAGCAAAAAATTTGAAATTAGTGATTTTAAAGTCCAAAAATTAGTTGGTATCGGTAGTAGAAAAATCATTAAAAATATAGAATATAATGATGATAAGATAGTATTTAAAGAGGTGGAAAATAGCCCTTATGAGTGGCTTTATTATGATAAATTTTCTACCGATAGCGGTTTAGAAAAAGAGTTTTTAGATTTTATAGAGGAAAATAAAGAGATAATTGATAGGAAATTTAGCGAGTGGATAATTATGCGAAATGAGGGTTTTAGTGAGTTTAAAATTTATGATAATAGAAAAGTGGCGACTTATGGCGAGGGTTTTGAGCCAGATTTTATATTTTTTGGTAAGCCAAAAGAAGGGGCGGATTTAGGTTATTTATCAGTGGAAATGATAATAGAAAGCAAGGGAGCGGGATTTTATCTAAAGGATGAGTGGAAAGAAGATTTGATTTTAGATGAGAGTATTTTAAATAAAAAAGTATTTACATGCACTAGCAGCAAAAACATAGATGAAAAAATCGAATTTAATCTATATGCCTTGCCGTTTTTCTTTGGTAAAAATGAAGCAAATAGCCAAGAATTCAAAAAGCAATTTTATGAATTTTTTTAAATTGAGATATTAAATTTAATTAAAAATATTTATATTTTATTTAATTATTATAGGGGGCAATGAATATAAATAAAAAATAGTAATTTTAGTTGTAGCTACTATATTTTTGTATTGCTAATAACTCAAACACAAAAATAAAAATAGATAAAATTACTGATAAAATGAGTGATAAGGTTATTAAAAAGAGCTATCTAGATAGAGTTTCTTATAAGCTATTTGATTAATTTTATAAATAGACTTTTTTAGCCTATTTATCTCTCTATTTAAAAATCCTAGATAAATTACTTCAAGTTTAAATTTACTTTAAATGTAAGCTCCCTAAGAAGAAACTCTTAGGGAGTATATAATTATTTTATAGTAGCTAATTTGCGTCTCATATATGCGATTTTGCTTTGAAGTGGTAAATGTTTAGGGCAGTTATCCTCACAACCTAGTAAGCTCATACAACCAAAGACGCCATTATCATCGCCTACAAGCTCATAGAAATCTTCATCGCTTCTATTATCTAGTGGATCAACCTTAAACCTAGCTACGCGGTTTAGACCTACAGCACCGATAAAATCAGGTCTCATAAGAGCCGTTCCGCAACTTGCTACACATATACCGCACTCGATACAACGATCAAGCTCAAAAGTCTCTTGAGCCGCATCTGGATCTACCTTCTCTTCAATCTTACTAATATCTGTAGTGTGATTTGAGTGTATCCAGCTCTCAACTCTTTTGCTCATATTATTCATCCAATTACCAGTATCAACGCTTAAATCTTTAAGCAGTTTAAAAGCTGGCATAGGCATAAGCTCTATAACGCCACTTGGATAGTCTTTTGTAAGAGTTCTACAAGCTAGTTGCGGGCGACCATTTACGATCATACCGCAGCTTCCGCAGATCCCCGCACGACATACAAAGTCAAAGCTAAGACCCGGATCAAATCTTTCGCGAATTTGATTTAATGCGATGAAAAGCGTCATTCCATCAGTTTCTTCTAGCTCATATTCAGCAAAGTGCGGTTTGCTAACCTTGCTTAGTGGATTATATTTAAATGCTCTAATTTTTATCTTTCTACTCATAGCCAATTCCTGCTCTTTCGTTTAATGCTTTATATTTTGGTTGAAGTTCATAGTGCATTAATGCATCTTGAATTTCATGTCTATTTTTGCCTTCAGCTTCTAGTTTTGCTCTAATGGCATCAACCTCTTCTTGGCGTTTAGCTGATAGTGGATTTTCTATGATATTGCCTTTAGCACCATATCCACGAAATGCTGGTGGTATCTCCATTTTCATAATATCAAGCTCTTCATACTCTAAAGTTGGTAGAGTATCTCCTTCTTTCCAAAATGCTAAAGTTCTTTTACACCAGTTAAGGTCATCTCTTTTTGGATAATCCTCTCTATAGTGTGCGCCACGGCTCTCTGTTCTTTGAAGTGCGCCATAAGCTACACATAGAGCTAGTTTAAGCATTTTAGGCACACGATAAGCCTCTTCTAGCTCAGGGTTGCCAAATAGCTCTTTATTCTCTAGTTTGACATTTGTGCTCTCTTTATATAGCTCTTCTAGCTCTTTTACAGCTTTAGCTAAGCCATCGCCAGTTCTAAAGATAGCGACATGCTCCCACATTATATCTTTCATCTTATTTTTGATCTCAAATACATTGTATTTTCCATCTTTATTTATAAGTTCGTTTAGATAATCTTTGCTTTTATTGATAAAGCTCTCAACGGTTTTTGTTTGAATATCTATCTCATTATTGCTACAATACTCAGCAAAATAATCCCCGATAATCATACCGCTTACCACGGTTTCAGCGACGCTATTTCCACCAAGGCGGTTAAATCCGTGCATATCCCAGCACGCTGCTTCACCACAGCTAAATAGACCTTTTAGAGTTTGGCTCTCGCCAGTTGGTTTTACACGAATTCCGCCCATTGAGTAGTGTTGCATAGGAAGTATCGGAGCCCAGCCTTTTGGACCCTCATCAGCTGGATCTATGCCATTGAAAATTTTACAAATTTCTTGGACATCACGCAAGTTTTTCTCTATATGCTCTCTACCAAGAATGCTAATATCTAGCCAAACATGCTCACCATAAGGGCTTTTTACACCTTTACCATTTCTGATATGCTCCATTATACGGCGACTAACGACATCACGGCTAGCTAGCTCTTTTTTCTCTGGTTCATAATCAGGCATAAAGCGGTATCCATCAACATCACGAAGTATTCCGCCATCTCCACGACAACCTTCAGTTAGCAAAATTCCGCTTGGGACGATTGGAGTTGGGTGGAATTGGACTGCTTCCATATTGCCAAGTCTAGCAATACCAGTCTCAAGAGCGATCGCAGCACCAGTTCCTTCACAGATTACAGCATTTGTAGTGTGTTTGTAAATTCTACCATAGCCACCTGTTGCGATTAGTGTGCCTTTTGATACATAGGCTGAAATTTCGCCAGTTACTAAATCACGGACGATCGCACCATAACAGCGGTTATTCTCATGGATAAGAGCTATAGCCTCTTTTCTATCGTGAATTTCAACATCTCTTTTTAGGGCTTCATTTGCAACGCCAAATAGCATTGTGTGGCCTGTAGCATCGGCTGTAAAGCAAGTTCTCCATTTTTTAGTTCCACCAAAGTCACGGCTATGAATTAGACCATGAACCTCTTCTTTTTCATCAATTGTAGTTTTTTGAGCGTTGATGATAGCGCTTCTTTTGCCTTTTGTAATCCTAGTCCAAGGCACACCCCAACTAGCTAACTCACGAATAGCTTTTGGTGCTGTTTGGACAAACATTCTAGCAACTTCTTGATCACAACCCCAGTCGCTACCTTTTACAGTATCTGCAAAGTGAATATCCTCATTATCGCCTTCACTCATTTTTGAGTTACCAAGACTTGCTTGCATACCGCCTTGAGCAGCAGCAGAGTGGCTTCTTTTTATAGGACAAAGACTTAAAACTACAGTGCTAAGACCCTTATCAGCAGCAGCTACAGCAGCTCTTAGACCAGCTAGACCACCGCCTATTACTAATGCGTCATAATATTTTACCTTCATATATACTCCTAGTTCATAGCGATTTTAAGAAATGCCCCAAGGCTTAATAGTCCAAGAGCGATAAAGAATACGCTTAAAATCCATTTAGCTTTTTTAAGCTTTTTACGAGTTGCTTTAGCATCTTTACCTTCAAACCAACCCCATTTTACGCATAGTCTGTATAGACCGATGCTACCATGAAGTTCAACAGCAAAAAGCAATACTAAATAAAATAACCACATAAAATGGCTATAAACACGCTCAGCTGAACCAAGTGTGCCATCTGATAGCAATGCGATTTGATCTGAATTTGTGATTATGATGATTAGGTGCGCTGAACCAAGGAAAAACATAATAAACCCAGTACAAGCCTGAATCCACCAAAGTGTTGTATCTCCGTGTTTCATACGAGTAGCGTGAGCACGATAAATTTGCCATTGTCTAAAATTGATAGGCATTTTTCTCATACCAAGCGCAGCATGGACAAAAAAGATTACAAGCACACAGGCTGCTAAAAAGCTAGTAACATAGCTCATATTAGGGCTATCATACATAAATCTAAGCTCTAAGATATGCACCACTTGATTATAGACCTCTTCGCCAAATAAAATGGTAGATACAAATATCATATGTGCCCACATAAATATTCCTAGGAATAACCCAGTTCCACTCTGAATAAGATCGAGTTTTGCAGGAATTCTACTCTTCTTGCGATCCTCGCTTATACCAAGAAACCCTTCGATTTGCTTACTCATAAGCTCCCCTTACATTTTGAAATTTAAACGGATAATTTGTAATTATACATTAGCTAAACTTGATATAAAATTAAATTTATCCATTAAATTATAATTCTAAATTATCTATATTTTGGGCTTTTGAGACTATTTTTATTAACTATTATAATAATTTAGATTAATTAAATATTAAATTTTATTTTTTAGTAGATTTAAATTTATTTTAATAATTATTATCATATAATTACGGCATTAAATTTATTTCAAGGCGGTCTTATGAATAGAAAATATCTACTTTCTGTTGCGGCTATAGCATATTTATCTAATAGCGTTATAGCCGATGATAGCTATAGATTAGATCAGGTGGTAGTGAGTGCTTCTGGATTCTCTCAAGAGATACAAGAAGCACCAGCGACAATGAATGTCATTACCAAAAAAGAGCTAGAAAGAAAGCCGTATAGAGATGTGGCTGAGGCTATATCTGATATACCTGGAGTTGATCTTTATGCTTCAAAGGGTAAGAGTGGGGCGTATAATATAACTATGCGTGGTATTACTGGATATACCTTGGTTTTAGTAGATGGCAGACGCCAAGGGATTGGCGGAGAGATAGGACCTAATGGGTTTGGCGAGGTGATGAATGCGTTTTTACCACCACTTTCTAGTATTGAAAGAATTGAGGTTATTAAAGGACCTATGAGCACTTTATATGGTTCTGAAGCACTTGGTGGTGTGGTGAATATCATTACAAAGAAGGTTAGCGATGAGTGGGGCGTATCAGTAGGCTTTAACTCTATATTAAATCAAGATACCCAGTGGGGCAATACCTATGGATATAATATCTATGCTGATGGTCCAGTGATAGATAATAAATTGGGTGCTGTATTTAGATATGCTCAAAGCTATAGAGCCCAATCAGAGGTAACTCACCTAAATTCAAGAGGTCAAGAAGTTCCAGCCACGCAAGCTCAAAGTCCGACAAAGGCAAATAATTACAATGTTGGTGCGAGATTAAACTATTTGTATGATGAAGCTAATAGATTTACATTTGATATAGATTATGCTAAAAATCACTTTGATAATCGCAAAAGCCAAATAGGCACAGTAGGTGCGATTGGTGGGTATGAGCCGACTATGGATATAGATAAGCTTGTTACTTATCTAATTCATGAGGGGATTTATGATGGATTTAGCTTAAATTCAGGTATTCAATATAACCGCGTAGGTAATGATAGTAGATTAGTAGTGGCTAATAATCCATATAAGGGGCAAAATAGGGATATTTTGGCTCAAGATTATATAGTTGATACTAAGGCTGTGGTGCCAGTGGGTCAAAGCCATATTTTAAGCGTGGGGGCTGAGTATAAGCTAGAAAAAATGCAAGATAAGATAGCAAGTCCAAGTAGATTTAGTCAATATACCATAGCTGCGTTTGGGGAAGATGAGTATTCTATATTGAATAATTTGCGATTAACCTTAGGTGCTAGATATAATCATCATGAGACATTTGGTAATAATCTATCCCCAAGGGCGTATCTAGTTTATAATCTAAATGATAATTTAACCTTTAAAGGCGGGGTATCAACGGGATTTAAAGCACCATATGTCAATAAGCTAATAGCTGGTGAGTATAACTATAGCGGTCAAGGAAGGATACCAGTATATGGTAATCCAAATTTAACTGAAGAGACATCTATTAATTATGAATTAGGTGCAGGATATAGAGATAGTGTATTTAACGCTTCAATTACTGGATTTGTAACTGAATTTAAAGATAAAATATCATCAGTAAGATATAATAGTGGAGATAATATACCTAGCATAGGGGTTTGTAATAGCTCATTTACTAGATGTATACAAGCTATAAATCATGGAAAGGTGGAGTATAAAGGTCTAGAAGTAAGTGCTGGAGTAATGGCTACTGATAAATTAAATTTAAATCTATCCTATACATTCTTAGATAGCAAGATAAAAGATAGTAGTAGCACAACATCAATTGGCAAACCAGAAAATGGCTCATTAAAGCATAATATCGTAGCTAAAGCTGATTATAATATTAATCGCACCTTTACTCCTTGGGTAAAAGGCGAGTGGCAAATAGATAGATATATGGGTGATACTAATATAAATAGAGAGTATTACAAAGATATATTCTTAGCTTCTATTGGTATAGCTATGGAGATCAATAAAAATTGGAATTTAAACGCTGCTATATATAATCTATTTGATAAAGATTTTACAGACTCTTATGAGACATACTCTAGTAGTAGCGGCGCCTTAACCTATGTAAATACATATAATAGGATAGAAGAAGGTAGAAGGCTATATCTATCATTAAATGGTAGATTTTAAAGAGTAGGGCTAGTCCCTACTCATCTAGTGTCCGCACTATTAGGCTATCTGGTAGATTAAATTCGTTTATAATTTCTATCTCTTTTCTTCTCATTTGTCCATCATCATTTTCATGATCATATCCTAATATATGTAGCAAACCATGAGTAAATAGTAGAGCTATTTCATCATCTATACTATGACCTAATTCGCTAGCTTTAGATAGTGCTAGATCTGTATTTATCACGATTGAACCAATGGGAAAATGCGGAATATAGTGAAGTGGAAAGCTCAAAACATCTGTAGTTTTATCAATTTTACGCTCTTTTAAATTTATTTGGTGCATGGTTTTAGTATCTACTAGTAGTAGCTCTATATCCGCATTTGTGAGCTTTTGTGCGATGGTATCTAGAATTTGAGGATAGTTATCTTCGCAAATTATCATTAGTAGCCTTTTGTGGATTGTTTAGCAAGTGGGCGGAGAAAACTCTCCACCGCAAAATTATTTATAAGCTTTTATAGCTGCGTCTAAAATATCTTTAGCCTTATTAGCGTCTTCAAAGCCTTTGACTTTTACCCACTTATTTGGCTCTAGCATTTTGTAGGTTTCAAAGAAATTTTTAATCTTATCAAGTGTAGCTTTTGGTAGATCATCTATGCTTTTGATGCCTTCATATCTAGGGTCAATTTTGCTAACTGGCACAGCTAGTAGCTTCTCATCCATACCGCTTTCATCTTCCATTACTAATACACCAATTAAACGGCAAGGTATTACGCTACCAGCTTGAAGTGGATACTCATTAAGCACTAAAACATCAGCAGGATCGCCATCATCGGCTAAGGTTGATGGGATAAATCCGTAATTAGCTGGATAAAACATAGCTGAGTATAATACACGATCTACTACTACAGCACCGCTATCTTTGTCTATTTCGTATTTAATATTTGAGCCATAAGGGATCTCAATAACTGCGTTTAATTTATCTGGATTGCTACCAGCTTTGATTTTACTAATATCCATATTTTACTCCTTTATCATAGTATTTAATAAATTTGTCATATCGCTTACTATCTCTTCTATAGTGCGTTCGCCATTGATATTGCGAAGTAGTGATTTTGAGCCGTAAAAATCTCTAATCTCTTTAAGCGGAGCTAGATAAACCTTCATTCTATTATTAAAGACTTCATCATTATCATCAGCTCCCCTAGCTCTGCCTAATACCCTCTCTCTTGCTACTTGTTCGCTTACATCTACTTCTATAACGCCACTTAGCTTGACATCGCTACTATTTGATAGGACTTTGTCTAATTCCATCATTTGCTCTACACTTCTTGGATAGCCATCTATCAATATATAATCTGTATGACTAGATTTAATAGCTGAGATTATGGTATTTACCACTACATCTAGTGGTACTAGATTGCCTTTAGAGATGAAGCTATCTATCAAGCGACCAAGATCGCTACCACTAGCTACTTCAGCTCTTAAAAGATCGCCAGTAGAGTAGTGGCTAAATTTAGTATCATTTTTAGCAATTATACTAGCATCGGTTGTTTTGCCGCTGCCTGGAGCACCGATTATTAAAAATAGTTTTTTCATTACTTATCCTTTTCTCTTAATCTTAGTCCTAAATCTCTTAATTGATGAGTATCTACGCTACTTGGAGCCTGAGTCATTAGACATGAGGCTTTTTGAGTTTTAGGGAAGGCTATTACATCACGAATGCTTGATGAGCCAGTAGCTAACATAATTAACCTATCTAAGCCTATGGCAAATCCGCCATGAGCTGGCGCACCAAAGCTAAGAGCATCAAGTAAAAATCCGAATTTCTCTCTTTGCTCTTCTTCATCTATTTTAAGCAGTTTAAATACCTTTTGTTGAATATCGTTTTTGTGAATTCTAATACTTCCCCCACCAAGCTCAACGCCGTTTAATACAACATCATAAGCGATACTTGTGATATCTTCTAAATTTGGCTCATCTGGATTGTTTGGCATTGTAAATGGATGGTGCATAGCTGAGTAGCTACCATCATCGTTTTGCTCAAACATAGGAAAATCTACAACCCATAAAAATTCCAAAGCCTTCTCATCTATAATGCCAAGCTCACCAGCTAAGAAAATTCTAAATCGCCCCATATAGTCTAAAACTGTCTTTTTATCTCCAATACCGAAGAATATAACATCTCCGACTTTGAGTTTTGTGCGAGAAACTAGCTCTTTTAGTTCGCTTGGTTCAAAAAATTTAACTAGCGGACCTTTTAAGCTAATTCCATCAAAATCTACGCAGTTATCTTGTCCGGCTGTATCTTTTGGATCTTTTATTTGGATAAATGCTAAGCCTTTAGCCCCAAATTTACGCACAAATTCCTCAAATCTTTGCATTTGGCGTTTGCTAAATATATTATCTCCATTAGGCACTTTTATAGCTTTGGCTCTATTTTTGCGTGGGTCTTTTGCTGGAGTGCTGAAAATTTCATTATTTGATTTAGCAAAAATATCAATCACATCAATCATAGCTAGATCAAATCTCAAATCAGGCTTATCGCTACCATAAAGCTCCATAGCGTCTTTATAACTCAATCTTTTAAATGGAATTTGGATATTATGCCCACAAGCTGCAAATATCTCTTTTAAAACCTCTTCGCCGACTTTCATCACATCTTCTTGATCGCAAAAGCTCATCTCTACATCGATTTGGGTAAATTCAGGCTGACGATCAGCTCTTAAATCCTCATCTCTAAAGCACCTTGCAATTTGAAAATACCTATCAAATCCAGCACACATTAGTAGCTGTTTAAATAGCTGAGGGCTTTGAGGCAAGGCGTAGAATTCGCCTGGATGAACTCGACTAGGCACTAGGTAGTCTCTAGCACCTTCAGGTGTAGCACGAGTTAGCATAGGGGTTTCAACCTCTAAAAATCCTAATCTATCAAGGGCATTTCTACACGCTATACTAGCCTTGGAGCGAAGTTGAAATTTGCTTAAATTATCTGGATTTCTTAAGTCTAAGAAGCGGTATTTAAGCCTAATATCTTCGCCAACATTGCTATCTGTAATGACAAAAGGTAGTGGCGCACTCTCATTTTCGATGATTAGCTCATCTATTACTACCTCAATTTCACCAGTTTTTAGCTTTGGATTAACCAAGCCTTCGCCTCTAGCTCTAATCTTTCCCTTAGCTCTTAATACATACTCATCTCTAACTTTTGAGGCGATTTCGTGGGCTGATTTACTATCTGCTGGATCGCATACAAGCTGTATAATTCCACTTCTATCACGCAAATCTATAAATATAACGCCTCCGTGGTCTCTGTATGAATTTACCCAACCACATAGATTAACATTTTTACCAATATCTTTTGCGTCTAAGTCGGTGCAGTAATGACTACGCATATTAATCCTTTCGTTTATAAAAAGCCGCCATTATACATTAAAATTTATAAAAATTTTATTAGAAATTTTGACTAGTAATTGGTTAAAGTTAAATTTAGGTTTTAAAATATAGTTTATATTTATGTTTTTTTGTGTAAAATTTGGATTACGGAGAGTGTAATGTCTAAAATTCATAAAAATCTAAATACTATAGCGATCACAACAAGGGATCCAATAGAGCAAAAAGACGCTCTAGTTAAGATTGTAAAGATTATAAAAAGTCGCTCAATTGATGTGATATTTGAGTCGCATGTGGCTAAAATAATTGGCGTAGATGGCTTTGAATTTAAAGATTTAATATCAAAAGCTAAGGTGATAATATCCCTTGGAGGAGATGGTAATTTCATAGCTACATGCAGAAGAGTAGCACAAAGTGAAATTTATGTATATGGGGTTCATACTGGACATTTGGGCTTCTTGACAGATTCTACTTTGGATAAATTTGGGGAATTTTTGGATCAATTTTTAAGCGGAATTTATGATATTGAGCGTCCATATATGCTTAGGGCAAATTTCAATAAAAATGGCAAGATAACTACAAAATTAGCCTTTAATGATATTGTTTTAATGCGTAAAAAGATTGATACTACTTCTCATATTGATGCTTTTTTAAACTCAAAGCACTTTAACTCATACTTTGGCGATGGGGTGATAATCAGCTCTGCGATGGGCTCGACTGCTTATAATATGAGTGCTGGAGGGCCAATTATCCATCCTTTATGCGATGCTTATAGCGTTACGCCGATTTGCTCACATAGCCTTACTCAAAGACCGCTTGTCTTACCTAGAGAGTTTAGATTGGAGTTTAGAAGTAATGATGATATAGTGGTTTTAATAGATGGTCAAGATAGATTGGATTTGATTGAATTTGATAGCGTGGATATTGGTGTGAGCGATATTAGAGTTAATCTGCTTAGGCATCAAGGGCGGGACTATTTTGGTGTTTTAAAAGAGAAATTAAGATGGGGTCAGCAGTGATAGAGAGAATTTATCTTAAAGATTATTTAAGTTTTGATGAATTAGAGCTTAAATTTGGCTCTGGACTTAGTGTATTTACTGGTGTTAGTGGTGCGGGTAAAAGCGTTTTGATGGGGGCAATTTTAAGCGTTTTTGGCTATAAAGATAGCGATGCTAGGCTTATTGAAGCTGATGTGGAGTGTAAGCTTGGGCTTGATGAGTTTGGGATCGAAGAAGATAGTATAAACTGCTTTAAACTTCTAAAAGATAAGAGCACAAGATACTTTATAAATAACCAATCAATATCGAAAAAAAATCTAAATTTGATCGCTAATCGCCATTTAAAATATCTAAGTGCTAAGGATATTGAGGAGTTTGAAAATTCTAGATTGATTGGAATTTTAGATATTTTAGCTAGTAAAAAATCTAAAAATTATAGTGAAAATTTGGCTAAATTTAAGGAAAAATTTAATGAATTTATAACTCTTAAAAAGGAGCTTGATAAGATAAATGAAGAGGAAAAAAAGATCGATGAGCTTAAAGAATTTGCTAAATTCGAGATAGAAAAGATCGAGCAGATAAATCCGAAAATAGGCGAATTTGATGAACTTAACTCTATAAAGAAGCGACTTAGCAAAAAAGATAAGATACAAGAGGCGTGGAGCAAGGCTGAGATGATATTTGCTTATGAAAAAGCAGTGATTGATGCTTTAAATATTAGCGATATTGATAGCGGGTTTTTTAGCGATGCTTTAAATGAGCTTAAAATTGCTAAAAGTAGCGTGGATTTTGATGAATTTGAAGGGCTTGATATAGAAGAGCTTTTAGATCGCATTGAGAGTTTAAATGGGTTGATTAAGCGGTATGGGAGTATAGAAGAGTGCCTAGAGATCTTACAAAAGAGAAAGGCCGAACTAGCTCATTATGAAAATATCGAGTTTCAAAAATCTGATTTGAGTATGAAATTTACTAGGCTTTTAAGCGAATTAGAAAATATCTCAAATACCATCACAAAAGAGCGAAGCAAGTCTGTAAAAGAGCTAGAAACTATGGTAAATGGATACTTAAAAGATCTATATATGGATAGGGTGGATATAAATTTAAATAGCAAAAATATGGATATAAATGGCGCTGATTTGGTAGATATAAATTTAAATAGCTCAAATTTAAAGACTCTAAGTAGCGGAGAGATAAACCGCTTAAGACTTGCATTTATCGCCAGTGAAGCTAAGATTAGCGGTCTTGGGGGCGGGGTTTTGATACTTGATGAGATAGATGCGAATTTAAGCGGGAAGGAGGCTATGAGTATAGCAAATGTGCTTATAGAACTATCAAATTTATATCAAATTTTTGCCATCTCTCATCAGCCACAGCTAAGCTCTAAGGCTCATCATCACTTCTTAGTCCAAAAAGACGCCAAAGGCTCTAGTGTAAAAGAGCTTAATATAGATGAAAGAGTGATGGAGTTATCTCGTATGATAAGTGGAGAGAGTATCACGCAAGAGGCTACTGAATTTGCTAAAAAGCTACTTATTTAATGAGCTTTAAAGTCAAATTTGAGTATAATCGGCGACAAAAATTATTAATTATGGGGTTGTAATGCGCGAGAGAGTCTTGATAGTTGAGGATAATAAATCCTTAGCCAAACTAATAGCTAAAAAGATGAATGCCAATGTAGATATGGATGTTGTAGTGGCACATAGTTACGCACAGGCCGTAGATGCTATTGAGGATAATGATGACTTTTTTATCGCTTTGCTTGATCTAAATTTACCCGATGCACCAGATGGGGAGATTGTAGATTATGTCTTATCTAAAAATATTTTAGCCATTATCCTTACTGGTAGCGTAGATGAGAATTTAAAAAAAATCTTTACTCAAAAAAATATAGTTGATTATGTATTAAAAGATAGCTTAGATGCTATTAATTATATATTTGATACCATAAATAGACTATGTAAAAACCGCAATCACAAAGTTATGATAGTTGAGCCATCTATGGGGGTGAGAAATCAGCTAAAAGAGATCTTAAATTCACAGCTTTATAAGGTCTTTACCGCAGCTCATGGCGAAGAGGCGTTAAACTACTTAAATGATAATCCAGATATTAAGCTTATATTAACAGCATATAATATGCCAGTTATTGATGGCTTTGAGCTAATGCGTCAAATTCGCCAAACTAAGAATAAAAATAGCCTAGGATTAATAGCAGTAGCTAGTAGTGATAATGATGTAGCGGCTAAATTTTTGAAAAATGGCGCTAATGATTTTATATCTATTCCTTTTAGCAAAGAGGAGATAATATATAGAGTTGATAGCAATCTTAAGGCTATGCAAGATGAGATAGATATTCAAATGTATAAAAAATATGACCCATCAACTAAGCTATTTAATAGAAGATATTTCTTTGCTTATGCTAAGAGCTTAGCAGCAAGAAGTGGTGAATTTGGCATTGCTATTATCGATATAGATGGATTAAGAGCGATTAATGCTAAGTTTGGCTTTGAGCTTTGTGATAGGGTTATTATGCATGTTGCATCTATATTAAAAAGCGAGTTAAAAGGTATGGTGGTAGCTAGGCTTAGCGGTGGCGAATTTGGAGTGATATTTGATAAAATTGGCTTTGATGAGGCTATAAAAGTTATGGCGCATATTAGATCAAAGATTGCTAATCTTGCTATATCTTCAGTAACGCCTACAATATCAGTTGGCATTTGTAGTTTTGATACTAATATTAAATTTGACCAAGCAATAATGAATGGCTACAAAGCCTTACAAAAAGCCAAAAAAAATGGCAAGAATAGGGTGGAGATTTTATGATTATAGATACACATTGCCATTTAGATGATGCTAGGTATGATGATGATATAAGTAGCGTGATAAAAAACGCTTTTGATAATAAAGTAGGCAAGATTATCATCCCTGGGGCCGATATAAAGGATTTGCCAAAGGCTGCAAAAATAGCAAATTCATATGAAAATATCTACTTCGCAGCTGGAGTTCATCCATATGAGATAGATGGATATGATGAGAGTGTAATTTATGAATTTGCTAAGGATAAAAAGTGCGTTGCTATCGGCGAGTGTGGGCTGGATTATTTTAGACTTCCTGAAGTTGATGTAGAGCAATATAAGGCTAGACAAAAAGATATTTTCATCACTCAAATCAAACTAGCAATTGAGTTAAAGCTTCCACTTATTGTGCATATTAGAGATGCGAATGAAGATAGCTTAAAAATATTAAAAGAGTATGAAAATGAGCTAGTTGGCGGAGTTTTACACTGCTTTAATGCTAGTCCTATTTTGCTTGAGCTTAGTAGCAAATTTTACTATGGCATTGGTGGGGTTTTAACCTTTAAAAATGGCAAGAAATTAACCCAAATTTTACCAAAAATCCCACTAAATAGGCTTTTAATAGAAACTGACGCTCCATATCTTACTCCTGAGCCTTATAGGGGCAAGAGAAATGAGCCAGCATTTACCACCTTTGTAGCTGATAAGATGGCTGAAATTTTATCTATGAATAAAGATGAGATTGTGGATTTAACTACGCAAAACGCAAGTAGATTATTTGGAATTTAAGGAGAGAAATGAGAGTAGTATTAGTAGTTTTATCTATATTTTTTACCTGTAATTACTCATTTGGATTTATGGTCTCAAGCGATAATTTTAAAAAAGAGATTAAGATATTAAAAGAGCTTGATATTGATCCAAAATATATTAATGATGAGTATTTTTTGCAGTTAAAAAATAGCAGAATGGACACAACAAAACAAGAATTTATAAACACAATAACAAAAGAGTATAAACACGCTGCTATAATCAAAGATGTATTAAAGCAAAGAGGTGCTCCAAATTCACTATTGTATCTTGCTATAGTGGAGTCTAAGCTATCAAATAGAGCCACATCTGGAGCTAAGGCAGCTGGAATTTGGCAGTTTATCCCAAGCACTGCTAAATTGCATAATTTAAATATAGATAAATATGTAGATGAAAGGCGAGATCCTCTCCAAGCTACCAATGCTGCGATTGATTATTTACAAAGATTAAAAGATAGATTTGGTAAGTGGTATTTAGCAATTTTGGCTTATAATGCTGGAGAGGGCAAGTTAAGCAGAGCTATAAAAATAGCTGGTAGTGATGATATTAAGGTTTTGCTTGACCCAAAACAAAAGTATCTCTCACTTGAGACAAGAAATTATCTTCGTAAAATTATAATGATGGCATATGTGGCAAATGATAGAGATTTTTTGATCTCTACAGATAGCTCTATGTTAAATTCAGCCACATATATAGGCATTGAAAGGGTTGAAATCCCAGGTGGAATCAGCCTTCATGATGTGGCCTCAACCATAGGATTTAGCGTAGATAAATTAAGTAAATATAATACTCATTTAAGATATAGCTTTACTCCGCCAAATAGAGATAAATACTATATCTATATCCCAACGATAAAAAAAGAGGAGTTTTTAGCCAGATATAAAGCTGGTGAGAAGACTAAAATTTACAATACCAAAAAGGGCGATACATTTGAGATAATTGCCAAAAAATTAGATATTAAAACAAGCGATATTAAAAGATATAATAATATAAAACAGATAAAAGCAAACTACAAACTAGCACTCCCAGCAAACGCTAAGACCATTTATGAATATCAGGTCAAAAAAGGGGATACGCTAGGAGCTATATCTCGTAAATTCGGGGTAGAAGTATCAGATATAATAAAGGCAAATAGCAAAACAAATATGAAATTAGCAATAGGAGAAAACCTTGTCATACCACATTAAAATATCACTAGCCACATTAGCGGCGTTAGTTTTTGCTGGTTGTTCTACAATGAGCATTCCATACTACTCAAGCTCAGACTTTGAGAGCACACCAAATACGAGTAAAAGCACTCAAGAAGCCACTATGAGGCCTTATACCATCAATGGCAAAACATACTACCCAACGGTTGTAGAAGTAGGCGATAGCGCTACTGGAATTGCGAGTTGGTATGGGCCAAATTTCCATGGCAAAAAGACAAGTAACGGAGAGATATATAATATGCACTCTCTAACAGCAGCTCACAAAACCCTTCCTATGAATACTATGGTTAAAGTAACAAGCCTAAAAAATGGCAAAACAACGATAGTAAGAATCAACGATAGAGGTCCATTTGTATCTGGTAGGATAATAGATCTATCAAAAGCAGCCGCTACTGAGATTAGTATGATAGCTGATGGGACAGCACCGGTTAGACTTGAGGTTGTTGGATTTTATGGTCAAGTTGAGACCCCAGCTAATAAAACAGCTAAAACTCACACATATACAGGCGGAAATTTTATAGTCCAAATTGGTGCATTTAGACGATTAGCTGGAGCTAATACTTATAAAACTCAATTTGATAATACAAATGGAATTTACAAAACTGCAGTTCGTGAATATACTTTGAATGGAGAGCCTATTTATAGGGTATTTTTAACTGGATTTAGAAGTGAGGCTGAGGCTCGTGATTTCATATCTAGCGGACAATTTAAGGGTGCGTTTATAGCTAGAGATTAGGAAATAAAATGATTAAAAAACAAAGAGTAACAAAAGAGACTAATATCAGCTTAGAGCTTGAAATTTATGGTAGTGGCAATAGCGATATAAGCACTGGAGTTGGCTTTTTTGACCATATGTTAAACGCACTTGCTAAGCACTCATTAATGGATATTAAACTTCATTGTAAAGGGGATTTATATATTGATGATCACCATAGCGTAGAAGATTGTGGTATTGTGCTTGGTCAAGCTTTAAAAGAGGCTTTATATCCGCTTGGAAGCGTGGAGAGATACGGCAATTCTGTTGTGGTGATGGATGAAGCAGCTGTGGAGTGTGCTTTGGATCTATCTAATCGTGCTTTTTTAATTTATAAATCTAAGATGAAGCCAAAAATAGGCAACTTTGATAGTGAGCTTGTTGAGGAGTTTTTTAGAGCTTTGGCGATGAATGCTAATATAACTTTACACATTATAAAGCAAAGAGGTAGCAACTCTCATCACATAGCTGAAGCGACATTTAAGGCTTTTGCAGTAGCATTTCGCAGGGCTGTGGCTAAAAATGATAGAGTTGGAATTCCTAGCACCAAAGGCGTTTTATGATAGAGATAATATTTTTAGATGTTGATGGATGCCTTAGCGATGGGGGGATTTATAAAACTAATTGCGGCGATGAATTTAAAAGATTTGATGTCAAAGATGGATTTGCCATACAGCAG
Organism: Campylobacter sp. RM19073; assembly: GCF_024723495.1. NCBI lineage: Bacteria > Pseudomonadati > Campylobacterota > Epsilonproteobacteria > Campylobacterales > Campylobacteraceae > Campylobacter > Campylobacter sp. RM19073. The sequence continues at coordinate 69,245 of NZ_JANQCT010000004.1, forward strand.
TGGAATCGCATGGGTAAAATTTCAGCCATAATCACAGGCAAAAGCTCACAAATTGTGGCTGATAGGGCTAAAGAGCTGGAGATAAAATACTGCTTTCAAGGCGTAAGTGATAAGCTATCTAAGGCTAAAGAGATTTTAGCTTTAGAGGGGTTAAATTTAGAAAACGCCGCAGCTATAGGTGATGATTTAAATGATATTAAGCTTTTAAAAAGTGTATCTATCAGCTTTGCTCCAAATGATGCTTTTGAGGCAGTTTGCCCTGATATAAAACTTACCAAAAATGGTGGTTATGGTGCTGTTAGAGAGATGATAGAGATTATCATTGATAGAGAAAATTTGCGTAGTGAGTGGATGAAGCGTTGGCTATAAGGATATTTTATTTTGCTGTTGCTATTTTTAGTATAAGCGTGGTAGTATTAATGCTACAAAGTCCATATGATATTAAAGCTAATATTAACAATATTAAAGTAGCCAATATGCAAGCTGATGAAGTGATAAGCTATGAGATGAATGCTACTGATATATATGCTAATTTTATCTCTAGTAGCGTTATAGCCTATGATGATTATAATAAATTTATTAATCCCAATGTAACCTTCATACATAAAGATAAACACAATATAAACGCCAAAGAAGCTATATATAAAGATAATAATATAACATTTATTAACGAAGTAAAATATATAAATTTAATTACTAATCTAAGATATAATTCTAATGAGATTATATATGATAATTCTACAAAAATACTACTAAGCAATCTCCCATTTGAACTATTACAAAATAGTGATAAAATACTAGGAAATAGCGTTATTTATGAGCTAGATAATAATTATATAACCGCAAAAGGAGTTAGGGGTTGGTTTTACAAATAGTTAGAGCTTTTATATTGGTGGCTATGATTTTTACTATGGCAAATTCAGACCAGATAGAAGTAAGTGCTGATAGCTTTTATGCCGATGAAAAAGCAGGTCTTGGGGAGCTTGTGGGAAATGTGGTTATAAAAAAGGGTAAAAGTGATACGCTAAGGGCAAATAGGGTTAAAATTTACTTTGATAAAAATCGCCAACCATACAAATATGAAGCCATTAGCAACGCTAAATTTGCTATATTATTAAATGGTAAAAATTATAATGGTAGTGGAGATTTGCTAACATATGATCCAAAAACTCAAATTTACACCCTAAAAGGCAATGCATTTTTACATGAGATTGATAGCGATAAGAAGTTATTTGGCGATGAGATAGTTGTCAATCAATTAAATGGGGTTTATAATGTCAAAAGCAAGGATAAAGAGCCAGTTAAATTTATATTTCAGGTAGAAGAAAGATGAGAATTATTAACGCTAAGTTTTTACTCTCAGCCCAAGGGATTGATGGATTGCCTGAATTTGGCATTAGTGAGGTGGCATTTTTAGGTCGTAGTAATGTCGGTAAAAGCTCAATTATAAATGCTTTAACCAATCATAATGGCTTAGCAAAATCTAGCTCCACTCCAGGCAAAACTCAGCTGATAAACTGCTTTGAAGTTATAATTGATAATGAAGAAGAGAAAATTCCATTGATATTTGTCGATTTACCAGGATTTGGCTATGCTAAAGTAAGCAAGAGTATGTATAGTATTTGGCAGGAGAATTTAGATAGATATCTTAGGCAAAGGCTTAGCATTAAGGCGTTTATCCATCTTATAGACTCTAGACACGCAGGACTTCAAAAAGATGAGAATTTGGGACTATATCTTAGTGAATTTGCTAGAGCTGACCAAAGAGTATTAAATATTTATACAAAATCAGATAAGCTAAATCAAAGCCAAAAAGCACAACTTTTAAAGATCGATCCAAACGCTATTTTGGTCTCTAGTAGCAAAAAAACAGGTATAGATAAAGCGACAAAAGCGATATATAATGCAGTATTTGGTGTGAAATGATAGAGTATAAAAAAGCAAGATTAAAAGATATAAAAAGTATGCAAAATTTAGTTCGCCCCGAGGTAGAAAGTGGTGTAATTTTACCTAGGAGCGATGATGAGATAGCTACAAATATCCGCTCATACACACTTGCCTTTGACGATGATAGGCTAATTGGATATAGCGCACTTCATATACACGCTGCTAATTTGGCTGAGATTAGAAGTTTGATAGTTGATCTTGACTATAGGGGTAAGAGCGTTGGTAGCAATATAGTAAAGGCTCTTTTAGATGAGGCTAAATCTATGGAGATAACGCAAGTTTTTACTCTTACTTATAGGAGTAGGTTTTTTGAGAATTTAGGGTTTATCCAAATTCCCAAAGAGAGATTACCAGCGCAAAAGATTTGGGCTGATTGCATTAAATGTAAGCACTTTCCAGTATGCAACGAAATAGCATTAATTCGCAATCTCTAAGATTTAATTTATTTTGTATATCTATTGTAGTATATGAAATATTTAGCATTACTTCTGTGTTTTTGCCATCATTAATTGGGGTATTTTTTGCCTATTTGGTAATACTTAAAGATGAGCTAGATCGCACACTTGGGGTAAAAGATAAGAGATGGTATCTAAGTTTAGCCTTTTTGATATTTGCTGAGCAGTTAAATGGCTTTGAGTTTTGCTCCGTGATTTTGGCGTGGCTATTTTTTTACTATCTTATTAATGATTGGTTAAAGACAAATATAAAATGGAGAAAACTACTAATAACCATATATGTATTTTCAGGATATATCATTACTCTTGCTATGAGTAATATCGTGCTATATGTATTAAACCAGCCTAGAATGAAGCTAGATTATGAGTATTTGCTCTATGCTATTATAGAGTCATTGATTGCTCTTGTGATTTTTAGGGGGCGGATATTATGAGAATGACGATTGTTTATGGGATTATCATTTTTGTTTGGATTATCTTGCTTACAAGGGTGTATTATTTAAGCATTAAATCTAATGAATATTATGAGCAAATCGCTGAAAAAAACGCTATAAAAACAGAGTATATCGCTCCAGTTAGAGGGCAAATTCTAGATAGAAATGGTAATCCACTAGCTGTTAATAAACTTGGATTTGAAATATCGATTAGACCGCACCTTAGGCGAAATATTAACACTTTAGATGATGAGATAAATTTTATTATATCGATATTCCCAGACCTAAATGCCACAAAACTCAAAAGAGAGTATATAAAAAATGACTCGCCATATTCGCAAGATTTTGTAAATGTTGTGAATTTTTTGGCTTATGATAGGGTTTTGCCACATTTTGCTAGATTAAATTTGCGTGATAATATAGAGGTAAATCCAGTATCCATTCGCCACTATCCATTTGGGGATTTAGCTAGTCATGTAATAGGATATGTGGGTAGAGCAAATTTAAAAGATATAGATATTAATCCAATCTCAAAGCTTACAAATTACACTGGTAGGAGTGGAGTTGAGAGGTATTATAATGAGATTTTACAAGGGGTAGAGGGGCAAAGGGTTACTAAGGTAACGGCTCTAAATAAGATTGTAGAAGAGGTTGGATATACTAAGCCAAGTAGCCTTGATATTACTCTTACTATAGATTTGGAGTTGCAAAAATATCTATATGAGGCCTTTGATAGACCAGCTGGAGCGGTGATCGTGATGGATGCTTTAGATGGATCTATTTTGGCTGCGGCTAGCCTTCCTGAGTATGATTTAAATAAATTTGTAACAGGAATTAGCCAAAGCGATTGGAATGAGATGATGAATAGTCCAGACCATCCATTTACAAATAAGCTTGTAAATGCTCTTTATCCGCCTGGAAGTGTTGTCAAAATGGCTATGGGTATGGCGTTTTTTGAAAGTGGGAAAATCTCTCCTACTACAAGATTGCTTTGTGATCCATATTTTGAGCTAGGTGATAGGAAATTTAGAAATTGGAAAAATTATGGCTCTGAGATGATGACTATAGTAGAGGCTTTGCGTGATAGTTGTGATACATATTTTTATCGTGGTGCTTATAATGTAGGCATAGATGCTATAGCGCCAGTGTTAAGAAGGTATGGTTTTGGGGTAAAATCTGGTGTGGATTTGCCAAATGAGTATATAGGTATAGTCCCAGATATGCAATGGAAAAAGAGTAGATTAAATCAGCCATGGTATCAAGGCGATACTATAAATACTAGCATAGGTCAAGGTAGCTTTTTAGCCACACCAATGCAAGTAGCTAGGGATACGGCGATATTTGCTATGGGATATGATGTAACTCCGCATTTTCTTAATAGTGTTGATAAGGTAGAGCAAGAGTGGATAGGTAGTGATATTTTAACACAGAAGGAAAAATCAGCCCTAAAATATATAAGAGAAGGAATGCACGCAGTAGCTAATATCCCAGGTGGGACTGGCTTTAGAGTATTAAGCCCTTCTAAGGTTATTATCGCAGCTAAATCAGGAACGGCTCAAGTAGTGGGGATTAGCCAAGAGGATAAAGAGCGGATTAAAGAAGCTGATATGGAGTATTATGAACGCTCACACGCATGGATGACAGGATATGCTCCATATGAAAATCCTAGATATGTCGTAACTGTATTAGTAGAGCATGGTGCAAGTGGTGGTGGAGCAGCAGGGCCGATACTATCTAGAATTTTTGATAAGCTTGCTGATATGGGCTATATAGATGAAAAATATCTGAAAAAACGAAAATAATATAAAGGAGATGAGTTGGACTTTACTACATATTTAGCCATTGGATTATATTTTGGGGTGCTTTTGGTAATTGGGCGTTTAGCGTATAATAAAAAGTCAAATTTAAATGAGTACTTGCTAGATAACCGCTCCTTAGGGCCATTTATAACCGCACTGAGTGCTGGGGCTAGTGATATGAGTGGATGGATGTTGCTTGGGCTTCCTGGGGCTTTATATCTTAGTGGGATTTGTAATGCTTGGATAGCTATTGGGCTTAGCGTTGGTGCGTGGGCGAATTACAAATATCTTGCTAGTAGGCTTAGAGTATATACTGAAATTTCAGGCGATAGCATTACTATTCCAGATTATTTGGAGAATAGATTTAAGGATAAAACTAAGGTTTTACGCATTATTTCTGGTATTTTTATCCTTGTATTTTATACGCTTTATGTCAGTAGTGGGATTATCGCAGGGGGCAAGACATTTGAGAGCTTTTTTGGTTTAAATTTTGCTTTTGGGGCTGGAGTTACCCTTTTTATAGTTGTATTTTATACATTTTTTGGTGGATTTAAGGCAGTTTGTCTAACTGATGCATTTCAAGGGATTTTAATGTTTTTAGTGCTTGTGCTTATCCCTTTGGTGGCCTATTTTAGCATTGAAATTCCGCAAAATTCAAGCTTTTTATCCCTTTTAAATCAGTATAGCAAAGAGGCAAATTCAAACCACTTAGATATATTTGCAGGGCAGACATTTTTAGGTATTTTGGGCTTACTTGCTTGGGGATTTGGCTATTTTGGACAGCCACATATAATTGTCAGATTTATGGCTATTAGAGATGCTAAAGAGCTTGTTTTAGCCAGAAGAATTGGGATTTCGTGGATGGTAATTGGCTTGGTTGGGGCTATGGCTAGTGGTCTTATAGGTTTTGTATATTTTTCTCAAAATGGCATTAGTTTATCAGACCCAGAAACTGTGTTTTTAAAGCTTGGCGATACTCTATTTCACCCATTTATTGTGGGCGTGATTATTTCTGCTGTTCTTGCGGCTATTATGAGTACTATCTCATCGCAACTTTTAGTTAGTGCTAGTTCGGTTACTAGGGATTTTATATTTGCATTTTATAAGCACGAAGTAAGCCCTAAAGCACAAGTATTAACAGGTAGAATTTCAGTTGTATTAGTAGCGGTGATTGCCACATTTATCGGGTTTAACTCTAGCGATACGGTTCTTGGAGTGGTGGGTAATGCTTGGGCTGGATTTGGTGCGAGTTTTGGGCCAGTTTTGCTATTTAGCTTATATTCAAGGCATATGAGTGCGTTATCAGCTTTAGCTGGTATAATCACCGGAGGCGTAACGGTGCTGCTATGGATACTTTTTGGGCTATCAAGCGTGGTTTATGAGCTTTTACCTGGATTTTTGCTATCATCTCTTGTGATATATTTGGTTAATCGCTATAATAATATGCTTAAAAAGATGTCGCAAGAGCCGAATTTATCAGTGATTGATGATGAATTCAATAAGATGAAAGATAGACAAATTTAAATTTATACTTTGGAGTTGTTTTATATAGATTTAAGGAATTATTTTATATAATTCCAACTCCAATTCAAGTGGGTTTATAGCTCAGTTGGTTAGAGCATCCGGCTCATAACCGGATGGTCCCAGGTTCGAGTCCTGGTAAACCCACCATTTAGATTTCTTTTTTAAATTTTTAATATCTTTTTAATTTTTTAAATTTTCTTTAATTTTTAAAATCTCTTTTTATACCAAAATTTTCACTTATCTTTTTTCTAAAATATCATAAATATTATCTATAAGTGGTGTGAAAATTTCATTTATATAAGTTTTATTTTTTAATAGTTGGCCGTATAAAGCACCAAATTGCGTATCATTATAATTATCTGTCAAAATATTATCTATTTCATCATTATAAAGCTTTGTAAAATCATTTTTACTATTATTTTTTGCTCCGCTTTGTAGCTTGGTACTATTTAGTAGTTGCTCAGAGATATTTATAATAGCTTGAATTTGCGAGTTTTTTTCCATATTTAGGCTAAGATTATCATTGATTTTCTTTATAATTTCTGAGAGCTTTTCTAGCTTGTTAGAGCCAATCTCCATTGAGCCAAAGGCACTCATCTCCATTACTGGATCTGGTTTTATATTCTCTTTTGTGTGTGTTTGGTCTTTTAGTACCTGAACATTTATCACGCCTATATCTATATCTATATTTTCTTTGCTTGTATTTACATTTATAAGCTGTTTGAGCAAAATTTCTATAAAAATATATCTATTATTTAGCTTATCGCTAAAAGTATCACCAAAAATGATTTTTAAGTGTAAAAAGATCTTTTTGTAGTTTGTAAGCAACCCTTTGAACTCTACTTTGTGCTTATCATCTAAATTATTTATCTGTGTTATTACTTTTGTGAAATATGGCCTTATCATCTTTTGAGTATTATCATCTATATTAGCAATAGCCTCTGCTACCATCTTTTCTTCAAGTGGCATTAAGATATTATATCCATCTATTTTTGCGTTGATATCAAGTAAATCAGCCATATCAATGCCATCTTTTAGCATAGTTTGCGTATAATATGGCGCAAAACTCTTCATAATATCATCAAATTTATTTACAAAATCAAGCACAAAAGTAGTTTTATGTGGGAATTCTGGGCAAATTCTATTTAGCCTTGATAGTGTTTGAACGGCGGTTATTCCGCTAAGGGCTTTGATTACATACATTATACAAAGCTTATTTTGGTCAAATCCTGTTTGGTATTTATTCGCCACAAAAAGCACCCTTCGCTCATCTTTATTAAACTCACTAGGCAAAGATACTTCGCTTATGCCATTTATCTCGCTTTCGCTATACTCTGCGCCATCAATCTCTTTTTGACCGCTAAAAGCTATTAAAGGCTTAAAATCATATCCATGTGACTTACAATACTCGCAAAAAGCATAATAATATCTTATCACGCTTTCTATATCCTCGCACACCACCATAGCCTTAGCCTTACTGCCCAGCAAAGCTGACCCACTACTAGCAAAATGCTCAGCTATCACAGCTACACGGCTTTTTATGATATCGGTATTATGTTTGATTATATCTCTTATTTTGCGTTTTGCTTGGTTTTGTTCTACCTCTTTATCACTGCTTTTTAATACTATATTATAAAGAGTGTTATATGTTGTATAGTTATCAAGTACATTTAGGATATATCCTTCTTCTATCGCTTGTTTCATAGAATATAGATGAAAAGGCGCATAAAAGCCATCTATATCTTTTTGACCAAATATTTCTAAAGTACTTGCCTTTGGTGTAGCTGTAAAGCCAAAAAGGCTTATATTTTTAGGTTTATTCTTTGCGCTAAATTCAGAACTAAGAGTATCTATCAAAGCCTCCATATTAGACCCACTGGTGCTAGAGTGCGCTTCATCTATTATCACGGCGCATTTGGTGTCAAAATTTTTTAATTCATCTTTGATATAAGAGAATTTTTGGATTGTAGAAATTATGATTTTTACACTATTTTTTATCGCATCTTTTAGATCTTTTGAGCTATTTTCATCGCCAAGAGCTTTTATAAATCCTTCTTGATGCTTGATCTTGTTTATCTCATTTTGTAATTGTCTATCTACTACTATTCTATCGGTTACGATTATCACGCTTTCATATCTTACAGAGCCATTTTTATACAAAGATGCTAGCATATATGCCAGCCAAACTATGCTTTTAGTCTTGCCAGATCCTGCGCTATGCTGGATTAAGTAGTTTTTATACTCTGAATTTTTTAAAATATCTCTTTTTACTTTATGTACTAGATCCATCTGATGATAGCGTGGGAAAATCATAACTCCCCTATCATCAAATATAAAATTTTTAATCAAATCAACTATATTATCCCTTACTAACACCTCTTCCCACAGATACCATACATTGCTTATTTTGCCTTCTATATCATCATTTCCAGCGCCCATGCCCTTGCCACTGCCTTTGCCTTTGTTAAAAGGTAGAAATTTAGTCTTGAATTTTTCTAGCTTTGTAGTCATATAGCATTCATATAGATCCAAAGCAAAAAACACAATCGCACCAAGCCTATTATCAAATAGCCTATTTTGCGGATTTCTATCCTCTTTATACTGCCTTATAGCATCTTTATAATCCTGCCCTGAATAGTTGCTTTTAATCTCCATACAAGCAAACGCCACACCATTGACAAAAACCACTAAATCCACACGCTCTTTATTCTCATTATCGGCATTTACTTCTTGTATTATTGTGATTTTATTTTTTTCATATTTCTGGGCTAAATCAGCATTAAAGCCAGAGCTTTCTTTGTTATAAACTAGCTCTAAGTTTGTATTATTTATCATTACGCCATTTTTTAAGCACTCTAGAATTCCATTTTTGATTATATAGTCATTAATTTTAGAGATTATCTCATCGCCCTTTAGCCCAAGCGAGTTAAGCTCCTTTTCTTGAGTGGATTTTAAAAACTCTAGTAATATCTCTTTATCCATTGCTAAATTTTTATCATAATACTTTGCGCTTCGCTCTTTAACTCCATTTTTAGCAAATTCTTTTATTATATCAGCTTGATACTGGCTTTTTTCAGCATATATAGTTTTAGCCATTTTTGTCCTTTACAATTTCCCTAATTATATAAGTAAAATCTTTGCTTGTATCAAAAAGATAATCAATTCCACTTGTTAAAATAATTTCAATATTATTATTATTATCTATCATTATATATCTGTCATGTGTATTTTTATTGTTTAAATTATGAGCTTTGTCTATAGCTATTTTAGATTTTATTTTTGAACTTAGATTTTTATTTTTATTTAGTTCATTATAGGTATTTCTATCTAGATAAATATTGCATTTTATTTTGCATTCTTCTATCAATTTTTCTAAGCTAGTTAAATTATGATTCTTATAAATGTGCTTATCATAAATAAAAATAGATTTCGCATCTTTAAACAGTGCTTTAAAATGCTCTATAGCTTTATTTCTTTGCTCACCTGCCTTAAAAGTTGCGCTTAGATTATTTTCTATTCTATCGCTAAAAATATTCACATTTGGAAAATTATCATTATCATCACAGAGAATTAATTGGAATTTCGGCGTTTTATCTGCAAGTTGTAAAAATCTATTCTTATCAAATGAAGCGATTTCTTCATCAGCATTTCTAAGCTGTTCTTTTGTAAAAATAAACTCACCTTTAAAATAGCGCAAAAGAGCTTCAATACATCGCAAATCAAATTCGCATTGATTTCTAAATTTAAGATATTCTAATGCTAATTTATCGCTCAAACGCATTACAAAAGCTCCCATAATTCAGCAGAATTAGCGTCAAAAAATCCACTTGGATATTTTCTTAAATTACCTTTTTCATCTACAAATTTACCACTATCTCCTACATTTATTTTTTCAAAATCGCTATCTTGTTTTGCTTTATAATAAATTACTATATCACTAGAATCAAAATTTTTCTTACACACTTCATAACAAGCACTATTTATTATATGCTCTGAGTGAGTTTCTAAGATAACTTGAACACCATTTTTAGCCAAAAATGTAAAAAACTTAGCCATATTTGAAATGGCTTTTGGGTGTAAGTGAATCTCTGGATTTTCTACGATAAAAATATCGCCCTTTTTACAATTAAGCCCAATTATTAAAATTCTCAAAGCGTAGCTAATTCCCGTTCCTACATTAAAAGGTGAAAGCTCTTTATCAATATTTCTAAAATAATATTTTATTTCGATATTGCTTTCATTTATTTTATTTGTTTGAACATCAAAATCTAGTTCAAAAATTTCTTTACACCAACGCCAAAGCTGACCTTTTAAGCTCTCATCATCTTTAAATCTGATAATCTCTGCTTTTTCTTGCCAATGTTTATCGAAATATCCAAAAGTATATTCACCTTTTACGCCAAACTTTTCGTAATAATTATAACCCGATAAATCTTCTGCTCCTGTGCGATTCGCACTAATAAAAAATAAATTTTCTTCAAATTTTAACTCTTTTGAGCAATAAATTTTATTGTTTTCATCACCTTCATTTATTTTATAAACTTCCCCATTTAGCTCTATATCAACGCTATCTTTTTTGATAAAGACATTTCTAACAATGTTAAATTTATCAAAGTTTCTTGTCAATTCTTGAAGCGAACGGCTGGTTCTATTGTCTAATGTAAGCAATATAGCGTGTAAAATAGATGATTTGCCAGATGAGTTAGTCCCTGTTAAAATCACCAAAGGCTTAAACTCAAAACTTTGCTCTTTTATGCTTTTAAAATTTGAAATTTTTAATTCTTCAATCATTAAGCAACCTTTCCATAGAGTCAAATCTAAATTTTATATTATCTACAGAATCAATACCATAAGTAATTCTCTCCGGCTTATCAAATTCATCTTTTTTAAACTTTTCTAGCTTTTGGATATCTACCGCCACGCCTTTTTCAAGCGCTAAAACAAAAAGATAAACAACACTTTCAAATAGAAGCATATTTAAAGGTCTTTTTTTATTGTTTTTATTTTCAAACCTAAATAGCTCATCTGAGCCATTTTTTGCTATATTTTCCATGGCTTTTTTAAATTTATTTTTTAAATCATCTAAATTTAGCTCTTTTTCTTTATTATTTATCTCTTTCATCGCATTAGCAAGGATTTCATCGATGCTGCCTTCAATTTTGGTTTTTATTTTTTCTTGCCTAATTAGATAAAAAACTATAAATCTTAATATCAAATATCTATCTTTCATTGTCTTTATAGCATTTTCTTTAAGATTAGTTGCTTTTTTGAAGTTTTCATCACGGCTTAATTCATTAATAAGCTTAGTGCTAGCACCTTGATAGAGTGCATTTCTCATCTCTTGGTGATTTAGCTGTGTTCCGCCACGATTTAATCTATCAAAAAGATTAAATTTAATATCTTCATTTGTAGGCGGCAATAGGGCGTAAATTTCTAGTTGATAATCCTCAAAGCTATTTTGAAGCAATGGTTCTAATTCGCTAAATTTTTTACCATTTAATTCGCTTAAAATTGTTAGTTTTGAAAGTTTTAATTTATCTTTGTAAAATTGCTGAATAGCACGAAGTCTTTGTCTGCCATCTACTACTTGTCTCATACCGCTACTTGTCTGAAATAGATAAAACACAGGCAATGGAATTCCTATCAAAATACTTTCTATCAGCTCTGATTTTTGTTTGTCATCCCATCTATCATCATCTCTTTGAAACTCTGGGTCTAACTCTATTAATCCACGCTCAGGGTTATCAAGCTTTCTATTGATATCAAAAATGCTTATTCTTTCTTTGCTAATGCGCAATTTTTCTTTATAATCCTTTTTTAAATTCTCTGCTAGTGTATTTAAGCTTTCTTCGCCTTCAAAGCCTTCAAATTCTTCATTTTTATTACCTACTTCATTATTCATTCTAACTCCTTTTGATTTTTGAAATTATAGCGAATTTAAATCTCTTTTTTGCCCGTTACGCACTCGTAGATTAGGGATTTTTTATACTCTTTTAGTGCGGTAATCTGCTTAGTATAATTTTCATTTAATCTATCTATTTTTTCGCACTTTTTATCCAAAAATTCTGCTATCTCTTTTTGCTCATTGAGTGGGGGTAATAAAAAATTTAAATTCATAATATAATTTGAATTTGCTCTTGGCATTTTTGCGCCATAGGTAGAGCTATTTACATTTTCAATAAAATTTTTATTAAGTAAAAAATAATAAAAGAATTTAAAATAGCATTTCAAATTTATAAATTGTAAAAATTCACTAGAACAAAAACAATTAAAAGGCGCAATTATGACTTTTGATAGATAAGGTCGTAATTTGCCAAATAAAATATCGCCTTTTTTACAAACAGCTTGTATTGAATTTTCATATTCTGTATTTGTTTCAATTAAGGAATTTAAATATCCTGCTACATTTTCTAAGCCAATATATTTATCATTTTCGGCATTAAAACTAAAATTCTCATTTCTTATTTTTGCTACATATTTTATTTTTGAAATCTCCCAATGTTTTGGAATTTGACCTATCCAAGGGATCCCACTGTCTTTGAATTCCATATTTTTAGAATTTATCCCTTTGGTTACACACTCGCTTATGAGTGATTTTTTATACTCTTTTAGGCTTTTTATTTTTTGCTCTAAATTTTCTAGTCTTTTATCAATTATCTCGCACTTTTTATCCAAAAATTCCGCTATTTTCTTCTGCTCATTGAGTGGCGGATAAGGTAAAAAAGCATTTACAATATTAAAAATACTTAAATTTTGAATTCCAGTGGTTTGATTGAAAAAAAATCGCATATTATTATTTTGATAAAAAGCTTTCATTGTGTGAGCAAAAAATTTATTGTTAATATTTAAAGGGCGAAAACATTGACAAAAATTCGCAAAAAGAACTTCTTTCGCACCAAATAAATTTTGTTCAAAAACAACACTTCTACCAACAGGCATTTTATCACCACCGCCTGATTTTTCAATAATTAAATCTCCATCTTGTAATTTTGTAGATAAAATTTGTGATTTTGTGTAATTTCTAAAAGTATCTGCTGTTTGCTTAATTTTTTGTTTGTCAAAGTCAAAATCAGCAACCCTAATACAAAGGCGACTATTATGAGAAATTTGTTCGTTTTCTAAATCATCTCCCCAACAACCACTAAAATTTTCTTTAAGGCAATATTTTATTTTTTTTACTTCCCAATGTTTTGGAATTTGCCCTATCCAAGCAATCCCGCTATCTTTAAAATTAGTATTCATATTTTAAGTTTATCCCATATTCTAAATTTGATATTCCATTAAAAGCATCTTTAAGATTAAAATCAAGCCTTAAAAGCAAAATTTCTATATTTCTTATAATTGACTTTGCTTTGCCTTGTGGCGGTCTGTTGTGAAATATATTATTTCTTTCTTTTCTAATGCGAGAAAATGTACTTAAAAGGTGGTCTTTTGTACCAAAGCTTGGTAAAATTTGATTTTTGTATTGTTTTTCACCAGCGAAAATAGGCTGAAAAATTGCCCAATTGTTTTTTATAGTATTTTCTAAATCGCCTAGTGTAAATAAATCAAGCACTTCAAAACTATTTGCTGTTTTTAAAAAATCTTCATTTAGCTTATTTATTTTTACTATATGATTTACTTTTTTAATAAGCCATAAATTTGAGCAATTTACAAACCAATCATCTTTTAAATCAGGGTTTGAGCTGTAATTTTGCGATAAAATAAAAGCCATTTTTGAGCGAAGTGCTGTTTCAAAAATATGAATAATCAAAAATAATGCGTGATGAGTTCTAATGCGTTTGTTATAAATATCAATAACCAAATCAAAAATATTTTTGCTATTTCCATGGTTTTTTATGAAAATTCCAGCTTCTTTGGCACTACCTAGTAAATAGTCATTATGTAGTAAAAAAATTGATTTTTCTAACTTTTTAAAGCCTTCTAAATTTGAGCTTTTGTCAAAGCCGAGATTTTCGCATAGTTTTTTATATGTTTGTGTTTTTAAATACAATTTTTTATCCTTTTATAAGCTTATAAGAAAACTTATTATATAATTCGCTCAGTTTAGGGATCAAATCACCATGACTTAGGTGAGTACTCGCAAGAGATGGTACCCTAAACTCTTTTATATTATTTCTTTTATTACTCATCAAAAAGCCCACTTTCAAGCTCTCTTGCTTCTTTTTCTAGGTTTTGAATTTGCCCTATCCAAGCAATACCGCTATCTTTAAATTCTAGAATTCTATTTTTCATCTTTTAACTTTCATAAAAATAACTTTGTTCTAAGCCTTTAAAAATAATATATTCATCATTTATTTTTTCGCTTAGGGCTGATTTTAGCAATGTTTTTAGCTCTAGGTCATTTATAGGACTTCGCTCCATTGCGGCTAGATACTCGTATTTATCTATCTTTTGCCACTCTGTTATGAGCCCTAGTGTGCTTTTTAGCATCAGGTCTAGCCATATACGCATACTTCTGCCATTGCCTTCTAAAAATGGATGGGCTACATTCATCTCTATGTATTTTTCTATGATTTCATCAAAGTTTGAGTGGGGTAGTTTTTCTATTTTGGCTAGGGCTTCGTTTAGATATAAGCAGTTAGCAAAGCGAAAGCTACCTTTTTTGATATTTTGCTCTCTTATTTTCCCAGCAAAAGGATAAAGCCCAGCAAATAAATACAAATGAATATCCAAAAGCCCCTTTAATGAGCCTATCTCAATCCTTGCGATTTGCCCACTAGAAAAGAGCCTTTTTGCGTTTTCTAGACTTTTTGCATCTATTTCATTTAATAGTTCACTCATCAAAAATACCACTTTCAAGCTCAATTGCTTCTTTTTCTAGGTTTTTGAATTCTAGTTTTATCTCATCAGTGCTTTTAGGGCTTTGGTATTTGTAAAAATAGCGAGTAAATGGAATTTCGGCGCCAATTTTACCTTCATCAAAGGCCTTTGCTAGTGGCAAATGTGGCAAGACCTCAGCCCTCATGTATTCATCAATGCTAGCGTTAATGTTGATTATCTCGCTATCACGGCTATCTTTATCGTAGATAATCTGCTCTTTTTTATCTCTTTGGATTTGTGCTTCATGGTCATCACGGCTAAATACTTTGGCTATTTTGTCTAGTGTTTTGGTATCTTTGATATTTAAAATTTGCTTTAAAAAGCTGATAAATTCATCTTTGTTTAGATATTTTTTATCATCTTTATAGTCATTTAATTTGCTTATTATCACACTAGCAAGCTCTTTGGCTTCTTTTTGTTTGGTTAGCTCTTTTTGCTCTTTTTGGGTTAGTTCATCTTTGTTTTCTAATTCTGTTATTTTGGTCTCATTATAAAAGGCAGATTTCAAGCTCTCTAGGCTCTCATCTGTGATGGTATAGCTCTTTTGAAGTGGGGTCATTATGGTGTATTCTTTATAGATAAATTCGCTATTAGTATAGATTTTACAATGCTCATTCTCTTTGAAATCTTTGTAAATTTGGGTAATTTGTGCTATATTTTGCTCGTTTAGCTCGTTTCTTTTATTACCCATTGATTTTCTAAGCTTTACATAGAAGCTACTAGCGTCTATTAGTGCTAGTTTGCCTTTTCTTTCTTTTGGCTTGGATTTGCGTAGTATCCATATATAAGTAGCGATTCCAGTGTTATAGAAAAGATCTGTTGGCAAGGCGATAATGCTATCTATATAGTCATTTTCTAGTAGATAGCGGCGGATCTGGCTCTCGCCTGAGGTGGTATCGCCGCTAAATAGTGGAGAGCCATTTTGGATAATGGCGATTTTGCCATTATCTTTGACCTTTTCTAGGGCTGATTGTAAAAAGAGAAGTTGCGCATCGCTTTTAGCAGGCAAGCCTGCGAAAAAGCGAGATTTGCTCTCGTGGGCTAGTTTTACAGCGTCTTCTACACCATCTTTTGCTTTTTCTCCACCCCATGAAGTGCCAAATGGTGGATTTTCGATGATAAAATCAAATTTTTCATTTGGGAATTCATTGTTTTTTAGAGTGTCTGTTTTTAAAATATTTTTTTCATTTTGCCCTTTTATGAGTATATCGGCTTTACAGATAGCGTAGCTCTCGCCGTTGATCTCTTGGCCGTATAGATAAATTTGTGCCTTATCGTTTTGTGCTTTTAGCTTTTCATTTGCTATGCTTAGCATTCCGCCTGTTCCGCAAGCTTGGTCTAGGACTGAAATTACCTTATTATCGCCTTGTATATCGACACCAAAAAGCAAAATATCCACCATTAAAGCGATGATATCACGCCCTGTGTAGTGATCGCCGGCTTCTGCATTTTCGCTAAATCTGCGGATAAGGTCTTCAAATATATAGCCCATTGTGTGATTTGGGACGATTTTGGGGTCTAAATCAAGCTCGCTAAAAGCTTTTATGATGCTAAAAAGGCAGTTTTCTTTGCTCATTTTGGCTATCTGTTTTTGGAATTCTAGATTTTCAAATATCTCTTTGATATTGTCGCTAAAACCATCTATATAATTTATCAAATTTGCTTTTATGTTGTTTTGGTCGTTTCTAAGCTCTTTTAGATCAAATTTGCTTGTGTTATAAAATTGATATCCGCTTAATCTTTCTAGCACCGTTGTTGGGGTGTCTTTGTCTTTATTATACTCTTCTAGCACCGCTTTTTTGGTATCAGCTAAGGCGCACTCAAATCTGCGTAAAATAACCATGGGGATAATTACATCTTTATATTTATCACTAGTGTAGGCTCCACGAAGTTTATCGGCAATATTCCAAATAAAATTTACCTCTTTGCTAATATCCATTTTTGCCCTTTTAATTGTTGATTATTGTCAAATATTATAGCATAAATTTACATATTATTAACAACCATAGAATTGTAAAATATATCAAATAATCTTAATTTATTGATATTATAAAATCGATATAATTTTATTTAAGAATTTTGGAATTTATTCGCAGATTTAGTAAAGTTAAATAGCATTAATCTGCGAATTTATAGCATTAAATAAAGATAGTTTAACCCTAGTCTATCTCTTATAAGCGCTCTCGCCGTGTAAGCTCGCATCTAGCCCCATACTTTCGTGTTCGCTATCTACTCGAAGCGGAGTGAAGTAAGATATGGCTTTAAATATTATAAAGCTAATTATTGCCGATACGCTAAAGCATACCACAACCCCAAGAATCTGCTCTAAAAGTAAATGCGGATTAAAGCTTATAAATAACCCTTCAAATTCAATGCTAGGATTTGTCTGCTTACTAGCAAAAAGCCCCACACACAAAGCTCCCCATATACCGCCAAATCCATGTAGAGAAAAGGCATCTAATGAGTCGTCTAATTTTAGTTTGTATTTTATGATTATCAAGCCCCAAAAGCATACTATAGAAGCGCTAATACCTATGATAATGCTAGCTGCTATACCCACATATCCGCATCCTGGTGTGATACCCACAAGCCCAGCTACTAAGCCACTTAAAGAGCCTAGAATGCTAGGTTTTTGTTTGTTTAAAATTTCCATACAAATCCAAGCTATATATCCGCTAGAAGCTGCGAGAATAGTCACTATAAAGGCATTTACGGCGATTTCATCTACCTTTCCAGCACTTCCAGCGTTAAATCCAAGCCAACCAATAAATAGTAAAATTCCACCCAAAAACGCATAAGGTATGGAGTGGGCTTGCTCGCTGATATGCGCTATCTCTTTTCTAGCGCCCACCATTAAAACACCAATTAACCCAGCTGTTCCAGCACTGATATGGACCACGCCACCACCGGCAAAATCTAGCCCACCACGGGTTAATAAAAATCCTTGCTCATCCCAAATCATATGAGCCAAACTAGCATAAACTAAAATACTCCAAAAAATCAAAAATATAGCCAAAACGCTAAGTTTCACACGCCCAACAAGCGATCCAGTGATAACGGCACTTGCGATTAGTGCAAACATCATTTGATATATCACGCTTAGAATTTGTGGCACTCCATTGTCATTTACGCCGTTGATACCATTTAAGAATGCAGCTGATAAATTTCCTATGACGCCAAAGTAATCCCCCTCATAAGCTAATGAAAAGCCAACGATTATCCAAGTAAAGGATACTAATCCAAATACTATGAAGCAATTCATTATAGTATTTAGTGCATTTTTAGCTTGGACTAATCCAGAGTAGAACATAGCTAACGATGGAGTCATTAGCAACACTAATAAAGAACAAAGCATTATAAATAGGGTGTTTATCGCATCCATTTATACTCCTTTTTGAAAAATATTTGGCATAATATCGAAAACTCTATAAAAATTTACTTAATTAAGAATAATTTAATATAAATTTTATGAGATATTTTAAATTTTACTCCAAAAATAAATTTTTATCATATATTTATGATCGATCTAAAAGTTGGAACACCATTTGCTTAACCACTCTTAACTTTTTAATTTTTAAGATAAAGGACTTAAAGATGAGTTTTAGAATAAACACCAACATAGCAGCTATGAATGCTCATGCTAACTCAGTAGTAAATGATAGAGCTCTTAGTAGCTCACTAGGTCGCCTTAGCTCTGGTCTTAGGATCCAAACAGCAGCTGATGATGCCTCTGGTATGTCGATTGCTGATAGTTTGCGTAGTCAGGCTAACTCTCTTACCCAAGCCATATCTAACGCAAATGACGCTGTGGGTATCA